>NZ_WTLH01000140.1 GCF_011421595.1 Streptomyces sp. YIM 98790
AGGCGCTGCGGGACGCCGGGCGCCGGCTTGCCGGTCCGCGGCGGCGGCGCAGGGCCGGACTCGGCCGGGAGGCGGCGCGGCGGCCGGCCGACAGCCGCACCGATTTCCTGCGGCCGGTGCACGAGGTGCTGGCCGCCGCCTACCGGGACGCGGTCGTGGCCTATGCCCGCGCACACGGTGCCGAGCAACTGACGGTCACCGAGGACGACGGCGTCATCAGCGTCCGGTTCGAGATGGAGGCGTGAACGCGTGCGGGTGCGGGTCGAATTCCGGTTCAACTCCGAGACCGGTGAGGTGGAGGTGTTCCGGGTGGAGGAGGTCGGCGGGAGCGGACGCGGCCCCGGCGCGGACGCGGACGCAAAGCGCGGCACCGGCCGGGACGCCGGCCGGGACACCGCGCACGAGGACATCGCCCACCGGCTCGGCGGCCTGCTGGACCGTCGCCCGGGGGTGGAGGAGGCGGTGGACCCGGCGGGTCCGGCGGGCGGGGCCGGTGGTCCCGCCCCGGGGAGCGCGGGCCGCTCCGGGAGGGTGGAATAGACGGAGGGCGCAACGCATCCGGTTGCGCATGGAACCATCTGTCCGGGGCCGCGCACCGGCCCGGGAGCGGCGGTTCACCACCGGAGGAGGAGGGCGACAGCGATGACCGGGACCGCGGAAGCCATGCAGTTCGGGATCTTCACCGTCGGTGATGTCACACCGGACCCGACAAGCGGCCGCACCCCGACCGAGCACGAGCGGATCAAGGCCATGACGACCCTCGCGCTCAAGGCCGAGGAGGTCGGGCTTGACGTCTTCGCCACCGGCGAGCACCACAATCCGCCCTTCGTGCCGTCCTCGCCGACCACCATGCTGGGCTGGATCGCCGCCCGCACCCGGCGGCTGATCCTGTCCACCGCCACCACCCTGATCACCACCAACGACCCGGTGAAGATCGCCGAGGACTACGCCATGCTCCAGCACCTGGCCGACGGCCGGGTGGATCTGATGCTCGGCCGGGGCAACACCGCACCCGTCTACCCCTGGTTCGGCCAGGACATCCGCAACGGCATCCCGCTGGCCATCGAGAACTACGCGCTGCTGCACCGGCTGTGGCGGGAGGACACCGTCGACTGGGAGGGCCGCTTCCGCACCCCGCTCCAGGGCTTCACCTCCACCCCGCGCCCGCTGGACGGCGTGCCGCCGTTCGTCTGGCACGGCTCCATCCGCTCCCCGGAGATCGCCGAGCAGGCCGCCTCCTACGGCGACGGCTTCTTCCACAACAACATCTTCTGGCCCAAGGACCACACCCAGCGGATGGTCGACCTCTACCGCCGCCGGTACGCCCAGCACGGCCACGGCACCGAGGAGCAGGCCGTCGTCGGCCTCGGCGGCCATGTCTTCATGCGCCGGAACTCCCAGGACGCGGTACGGGAATTCCGCCCCTACTTCGACGTCGCCCCGGTCTACGGCCACGGCCCCTCGCTGGAGGAGTTCACCGCCCGGACCCCGCTGACCGTCGGCTCACCGCAGCAGGTCATCGAGAAGACCCTCACCTTCCGCGAGTACGCCGGGGACTACCAGCGTCAGCTGTTCCTCGTCGACCACGCCGGACTGCCGCTGAAGACCGTGCTGGAGCAGCTCGACATGCTTGGTGAGGAGGTCGTCCCGGTGCTGCGCGAGGAGTTCGCCAAGAACCGCCCGGCCGACGCCCCGGACGCCCCCACCCACACCGCCCGCGTGGCGGCCGCCCGGGCCCGCGCCGGAACGGGCGGCACGCCCTCGGGGCCGAGCCGCTGACCGCCGCACCCGTACCCGGCACCTCCGGCCGTCACGAGTGCCCCGGCCCGGCCGGGCCGGGGGTCAGAGCAGACGGAGCTGGGTGCCGGCGGTGGCGGACGTGCGGCGCGGGGCGCGGTCGTGCAACGGGCGCAGGAGCCCGGGGGAGACGGCGTCCAGGAAGGGGGAGCGGGCGGGCCTGTGCACGGTGCCGTGCCGGGTGCGCTCGGCGGCGTGGGTCAGCCAGAGGCGGCGCTGCGCGCGGGTCATGCCGACGAACAGCAGCCGCCGCTCCTCCCGGTCCTGCTCCTCCCGGTCCTCGGCCCCGGTGCCCCCGGTCTCCGCCGCGTCCCCGGCCTGCGCCGGGACGGCCGGGCGTCCGCCGCCGGGCAGCCGCAGCGGCAGCAGCCCTTCCTCGCAGCCGACCACGAACACCACCGGAAACTCCAGCCCCTTGGCGGCGTGCAGGGTGAGCAGTGAGATCCGGTCGGCACGCGGATCCCAGGTGTCCACCTCCATGCCCAGCGCCAGCTCCGCGCGGAAGCCCTCCAGGTCCGTCCCGCAGCGCACGGCCAGCGGGGCCAGCAACTCCACGGCGTCCAGCGGGTCGTCGCCGTGCGCCCGGGCGTCCTCGGCGGCCCGCCGCAGCAGCTCGGCCACCGGGACCGGCCCGGCGTCCGGCGCCGCACCGGCCGCGGCGGGCAGCCGGGCGAGGACGGCCGGGACACCGGGGCGGTCGGCCAGCCGGTCGTGGGAGCGTTTCTGGAACGGCAGCCCGGTCACCGTCAGCCCGTCCACCAGGGCCTGTGCCTGCCGGTCGGTGCGGTAGAGGACGGCGAAGTCCGAGAAGCTCAGATCGGTCGGGCCGTGCGCGTCCTCCGAGCCGACCCGCCCGCTGTCCAGGGAGTGGAAGGACGCCCCGCCCAGCAGGCGTTCGATGGTGCGGGCCACGAACGACGCCTCGGCCCGCTCGTCGGCCGCCCGGTACAGGCCGATCGCCGCCGCCGCGCCGTCCTCGCCGCTCCGCATCGGGCGCAGCACCCGGTCCGGGACCAGCGTGGCCGGCGCGATCGCCTGCGTGGCACCGGAGAGGATCACCGGCGCGGAACGGTAGTTGCGGGTGAGCTGCACGGTACGGGCGGTGGGGAAGTCCTCCCGGAAACGCAGGAAGAAGCCCACATCCGCGCCCCGGAACCGGTAAATGGCCTGGTCCGGGTCGCCGATCGCGGTGAGATTGCCGTCCGGCGGGGCGAGCAGCCGCAGCAGCCGGTACTGCTGCTCGTCCACGTCCTGGTATTCGTCCACCGAGATCCACCGGTAGCGGTCGCGGTAGGACGCGGCGAGCGCGGGATCGGCGGAAAGCAGCTCCACGGGCAGGGCGACCAGATCGTCGAAGTCGACCAGATTGCGCTCGCGCAGGGCTCCCGTCCAGCGCCGCACGGTCTCGTCCTGCGCACCCTCCCCGGTACGGCGCAGCCGGGAGACCGCGGACAGCAGGCGGCGGGCGCGCCGCTCGCCGCCGCCCCCGGCACGTTCGGCGGCCAGCGCGAGCTGCGTGGTCTCGTCGGCGATGGCGAAGCCGGGCCGCAGCCCGGCCCGCTCGTGCTGCTCGCGCAGGATGCCCAGGCCCAGGGAGTGGAAGGTGGCGATGGTCAGCCCGGGGGCCTGGCGCGGGGCCAGGGCCGCCAGCCGTTCGCCCATCTCCTCGGCGGCCCGCCGGGTGAAGGTGATGGCCAGGCAGTGCTCGGGCGCCACCCCGCGCTCGGTCACCAGGTGCGCCAGCCGGTGGGTCAGGGTGCGGGTCTTGCCGGTTCCCGGGCCGGCGACGATCAGCAGCGGGCCGTCCGTCACCTCGGCCGCCGCCCGCTGGTCCGGATCCAGGCCGTCGAGCAGCGAGCGGGCCGCGGCGCCCGCACCGCCCGGCCGCCGCGGCCCGGGCACCGCCGCCACCGGCTCCGGCCGGGGCGCCGGGAGCGGCACCCGCGCCGCCGGGGGTTCCGGCTCCCGCTCCGGTCCGGAGGCGGGTGCGGCCGGTGCCGTGCCGACCGGCGCGTCCCCGACCGGCGCGTCCCCGACCAGCGCATCGTCGAACAGCGCATCGTCGAACAGGCCCGGCGCCGCCCCCGCCCGGCGGCGTCCGCGCAGCTCGGCCGGGTCGAACAGGCGGATGACGCCGTACTCGCCGTCGTACCCCGCGTCCCGGATCACCTCGCCGCGCCGCAGCCGGGCCACCGCCTCGGCCAGCAGCGGCGAGTGGCGCCCGATGTCGTCCACCGGCACCCGCTCCAGGATGGCCAGCTCCGGCCCGAGCGCCGCGGTCAGCCGGTCCGTCTCCCGGCGCACCGCCTTCGTCTTCGGGCCTACCGAGAGGATCTCGCCCAGCATCTCGGGCAGGGGAACGAAACTCAGGAAGCCGGGAGCGCCCTCCGGCCGGTACCCCTCGGGCCGGTCCGCCAGCTCCTCCACCCGGCTCAGCACCCCGACCGTGAGCGGCCGGCCGCACTCCGGGCAGCGCCCGCCGTGCGCCCGGGTCTCGGCCGGCTCCATCCGGACCCCGCACTTGCGGTGCCCGTCCACGTGGTACTTGCCCTCCTCCGGGAAGAACTCCACCGACCCCAGGTGGCCGTCGCCGGTCTCCAGCGCCCGCTTGACCGCCCAGAAGTCCAGCTCGGTGTCGAACAGGGTGGTCTCCCGGCCCAGCATGGGCGGGGAGTGCGCGTCCGAGTTGCTGACCATCCGGTACTTGTCCAGCCCGGAGATCCGCCAGTTCATGGCCGGGTCGCTGGACAGGCCGGTCTCCAGGGCGAAGATGTGGTGCGCCAGATCGAGATAGCAGTCCTCGATGCGGTCGAAGCCGGCCTTGGAGCCGAGCACCGCGAACCAGGGTGTCCACACGTGGGCGGGCACCAGGTAGCCGTTGCCGTGGCCGCTCTCCAGGGTGATCTCCAGCAGGTCACGGCTGTCCAGACCGAGGATCGGGCGGCCGTCGGAGCCCAGGTTGCCGATCTTGCCGAGCCGCCGGTTGAACTCCTCGGCGGCCTCGAAGTCCGGCTGGTAGACCAGGTGGTGGATCTTCCGGGTGCGCTCGCCGCGCTTGTAGATGGTGGAGATCTCCACCGAGAGCATGAACCGCACCTCGGCACCGGCGACGCCGCCCGGCAGGGTGCGGTCGATCTCCCGGTCCAGATCGCGGCGCAGCCGGAACAGCCCCGGTTCGGCGGGCTCCAGAGTCTCCTTCAGATGCGCGAACCACGCCGGGTGGGTGAAGTCCCCGGTGCCGACCAGGGTGATGCCCTTGCGCCGGGCCCACCAGGTCAGATGCTCCAGATCGCAGTCCTTGCTGCATGCGCGGGAGAACTTGGAGTGGATATGCAGATCGGCATGGAAGCGCACGGGCGCATCATGCCACGCACCCTGCCCCGCCGGCCGTGCCCGGCTGTACCCGCCAACGACCCGCCGGACCGGCCGGGGCCCGCCGCCGCGCGACGCGGCCCCCTGGCGCGCCGGCGCCCCCGGCGAGATATCTTGATGTCGAGCAAAGTGACGGACGAAACCTGGAGCGGAGCATCCGGTGACTGACTCGACCATCATCTACACCCACACCGACGAGGCGCCGGCCCTGGCGACGTACTCGTTCCTGCCGGTGGTCCAGGCCTACGCCGCCACCGCGGGGGTCTCCGTGGAGACCAGGGACATCTCGCTGGCGGGCCGGATCATCGCGAGCTTCCCCGAGTACCTGGACGAAAGCCGGCGGATCGACGACGCCCTCGCCGAACTCGGCGAGCTGGCCGGCACCCCCGGCGCCAACATCATCAAGCTGCCCAACATCTCCGCCTCGATCCCGCAGCTCAAGGCGGCCATCGCCGAGCTCCAGTCCCAGGGCTGCACCCTGCCGGACTACCCCGACGACCCCAAGAGCGACGAGGAGCGGGAGATCCGCGCCCGCTACGACAAGGTCAAGGGCAGCGCCGTCAACCCGGTCCTCCGCGAGGGCAACTCCGACCGCCGCGCGCCCGCCTCGGTCAAGAACTACGCCCGGAACCATCCGCACCGGATGGGCGCCTGGACCCCCGAGTCCAGGACCAGCGTCGCCACCATGGGCGTGGACGACTTCCGTTCCACCGAGAAGTCCACCGTGGTTCCCGAGGACGGCACGCTGCGCATCGCCCTGCACGGCGACGACGGCTCGGTCACCGTGCTGCGCGAGTCCGTACCCGTGCTGGCCGGCGAGGTGATCGACGCCGCCGTGATGCGGGTCGCCGCCCTGCGCGAGTTCCTCGCCGCCCAGGTCGCCCGCGCCAAGGCCGAGGACGTGCTGTTCTCCGTCCACCTCAAGGCCACCATGATGAAGGTCTCCGACCCGATCATCTTCGGCCATGTGGTGCGCGCCTTCTTCCCGAAGACCTTCGCCGCGCACGGCGAGACCCTGGCCGCCGCCGGCCTGAGCCCCAACGACGGCCTCGGCGCCATCTTCAAGGGCCTGGACGCCCTCCCCGAGGGAGCGGCGGTCAAGGCGTCCTTCGAGTCCGAGCTCGCCGAGGGCCCGTCCCTGGCCATGGTCGACTCCGACCGCGGCATCACCAACCTGCACGTGCCCAGTGACGTCATCATCGACGCCTCCATGCCGGCCATGATCCGCACCTCCGGTCACATGTGGGGCCCGGACGGCCAGGAGGCCGACACCCTCGCCGTCATCCCGGACAGCAGCTACGCCGGCGTCTACCAGGCCGTCATCGAGGACTGCAAGGCCAACGGCGCCTTCGACCCGGCCACCATGGGCTCGGTGCCGAACGTCGGCCTGATGGCCAAGAAGGCCGAGGAGTACGGCAGCCACGACAAGACCTTCGAGATCCCGGCCACCGGCACCGTGCGGGTCACCGACGCCTCCGGCGCGGTCCTGCTGGAGCAGGTGGTCTCCGCCGGTGACCTGTGGCGCATGTGCCAGACCAAGGACCTGGCCATCCGCGACTGGGTCAAGCTCGCCGTCACCCGCGCCCGCGCCACCGGCGACCCGGCCGTCTTCTGGCTGGACGAGACCCGGGCCCACGACGCCGAGCTGATCAAGAAGGTCCGCGCCTGCCTGTCCGAGCACGACACCGAGGGCCTGACCATCGAGATCATGGCACCGGTGGACGCCACCCGCTTCTCCCTGGAGCGCATCCGCCGCGGCGAGAACACCATCTCGGTCACCGGCAACGTGCTGCGCGACTACCTCACCGACCTCTTCCCCATCCTGGAGCTGGGCACCAGCGCCAAGATGCTCTCGGTGGTGCCGCTGATCAACGGCGGCGGGCTGTTCGAGACCGGGGCGGGCGGCTCCGCGCCCAAGCACGTGCAGCAGCTCGTCAAGGAGAACTACCTGCGCTGGGACAGCCTCGGCGAGTTCCTGGCCCTGGCGGTGAGCTTCGAGCACTACGCCCAGACCACGGGGAACGCCCGCGCCAAGGTGCTGGCCGACACCCTGGACCGGGCCACCGCCACCTTCCTCAACGAGGACAAGTCGCCCACCCGCCGGATCGGCGGCATCGACAACCGCGGCAGCCACTTCTACCTGGCCCTGTACTGGGCCCAGGAGCTGGCGAAGCAGACCGACGACGCCGGACTGGCCGGGGCGTTCGCACCGCTCGCCCAGACCCTGACCGGCCAGGAGCGGACCATTGTCGAGGAACTGATCGCCGTCCAGGGCTCGCCCGCCGACATCGGCGGCTACTACCGGCCCGACCCGGCCAAGGCCGCCGCGGTGATGCGTCCCTCCACCACCTTCAACCAGGCCCTGGCCCTCCTGGGCTGAGCCCTGCCGGGCCCGGTGTGCCGCGGTGCGGGGCGGGAGACACCAGCTCCCGCCCCGCACCGCCGCCCCACCCCGCCCGTCCGTCCGCCGGTGTCCGTCCGCCGGTGTCCGTCCGCCGGTGTCCGTCCGCCGGTGTCCGTCCGCCCGTCCCGGCTCATGTGCNCGTCCCGGCTCATGTGCCGGGCGAGCCCCCCGCGGCCTGGGCGTCCTGCGCGTCCTCGGCGTCCACGTCGTACCAGTCGTCCCCGGCCTGGGCGTCGAAGCTGGGCAGCCACGGCTCGGTGGTGCCCTTGTTCGGCCGCCAGAACAGCGCGTGCGCCACCTGGGTGAACACCCGGCCGTCCGGAGCGGTGACCTCCTCGGCCGGCTTCCACGAGACCCACTTGCCCGGCTCGATCCAGGAACGGCGGGCAATGCGCCGTCCGGCTTTGAGCGCGCTCAGCGCCTCTGAGTAATTCATGCGGTCAGATTAGAGAGACCGCTTACTACGCCCAAGCGGGTGAGCATCTCCGCTACCCTTCGCCAGGGTGCGCCTCCCCGCGCCCCACCCCCCGCCCCGTCCCGCACGCGTGCCGGGCAGGCGCCGGGGCAGGAATACCGGCGGACCCGCCCGCCCAGGAAGGACCCTCATGCCCCGACGCCGAGCGCCCCGCCTCGCGATCACCGCGCTGGCCCTCGCCGCCCCGTTCTCGCTCACCTCCTGCGACGCCATATCCACCGCCCTGGACTGCGCCAACACGGCCGTCACCATCGCCAACACGGTGGGCGAGCTCCAGCAGGCCGCGGAGAGCGCGAGCTGGAACCCGGTCGAGGCGCGGGAGTCCCTGGACTCCATCGACCGCAACCTCGACGAACTCCGTGACCAGACCGGCAACGCCGACCTGGTGAAGGCCGTCGAGGAGCTCCAGGCCGCCGTCGACAACGTCCGCCAGTCCGCCGACACCGGTGCCCCTCCCGACCTGACCCCGGTCGTCAACGCCTCCGAGGAGGTCACCAGCGTCTGCTCTCCCGGCTGAGCGGGGCAGTCGTCATGACCACTGCCGTGATCCGCCTGGTCACCCACGTCGATCTCGACCCGGCCGCCACGGACGACCGGCAGCTTTCCGTCTCCGCCCGGCTCGAAGCGGTCCTCGCGGACGGCCGCACCCGGGTGCTGCTCGACGACCGGGGCTGGGGTTCCTCCCTGCCCGGCGGCGGAGCCGGCATCCGGGCGTACCTGTCGGTGGAGGAGATCGAGGCCACGGCCCGGACGGTGACCGGTCCGGACGAACCCGCCGCGGGCGAGACGCACGAGCAGACGGCCGCCGCCCACTGGCGTTCCCTGGCCGCCGTCCTCGAACGGCACGGTGTGGCCGCCGACCCCCGGGAACTCCAGCGCCTCCCTCACGACGTCACCCTCGGCAACGCCCTGCGCGCCCGGGTTTCCTGATGCCCGCCGAAGAGCTGTCCTGTGCGACGGCGGTGAGCCCGGGGGCGGTTCGGCGCTCGCGCCGGCGGCTCCCGGTTGCTCAGCGCCGGCGCGGCGCGGGCAGGGGCGGGACGGTCAGGAGGGGGATGAAGTAGCCGACGGGGACGGCCTCGCCGATGGGGCGGCCCTCGGCCTCCAGCCAGGCGTGGGCGGCGAAGGGCGGAAGGCGGCGGACGCCGGCGCACCAGGTGGGCCAGGTGCCGCCGAGCCGGCACAGCAGGGCCGCGCCGAGCGAGCGCGGCAGGCAGCCGCGCGGACCGGCGCAGCGCAGGCTCACCGCGCACAGGGCGTCCCGCGCCGCGGCCGTCCGGGCGGCGGAGGCCGGGGCGGCGCCCCGGCGGAGCAGGGTGAGGACGGAGCGCAGGCGGTGCGGCGGCAGCAGGGCCAGGACGACGGCGGGGAGCAGCACGAGGCGGGCGGCCAGCCGGTGGCGCAGCGGCACGCCGCCGGGGCGTTCCAGGGCGCTGGGAGTGGTCATGCGAGCAGCTCCGACGCGCGCAGGTCGGCGATCAGGGCGGTGACGTCCTGGTGTGCCTCCTCGGCTGTCACGTCGAACTCCGAGGCGAGGGCGGCCACCGCGGCCTGTTCGTCGCCGCCCGCGAGGAGGGTGCCGACGACCAGCGCGCCGGTAGGGTTGAGCTCCCAGTAGTCGCCGGTGCGTTCGTTGAGCAGCACGGTGCCGTAGTCGGTCTCCGCGGTGGAGACGCCGGCGGCGAAGCGGAGTGTCATGGCGTGCCCTTTCGGACGGCGGGCGGGGGACCGGGGGAGGGGGTGCGGGGGCGCGAGCGGAGCCAGACCTCGCACGCGATGGTGGAGTAGAGGATCGCCTCCCGCAGGCCGGGGGCGGAGGGGCGCTGGGCGAGGCGGCGCAGGGCGGCGGCGTCGACCAGGCCGAGTCCGGCGAGGCGGGAGTCCGTCCACAGTTCGGCAAGTTCGCCGCGGTGGCGGCGCAGGCCGTCGGCGGCGTCCAGGGAGGCTTCCGCCTTGTTGGCGCGGCGCAGGCACTCGTCCGGGACGACGCCGCGCATGGCCGTGGTGAGCAGCGGCTTGTAGGCCCAGGGGGTGACCCGTTCGCAGGGGCGGACGGCCAGGCAGGTCTCGATCACCCGGTCGTCCAGGAACGGCGAGGCCATGGGCAGCCCGGCGCGCGCGGCCATGGCCTCCCACTGCCGGATGATCCGGCCGCAGGCGCGGATCTGCTCCAGGTCGGCGTGCATGCCGCGGTCCGGGTGCAGCGGGGAGGCGGTCTCGGCGGCGCTGAGCAGCGCCTGGCGGGCCAGGTGTTCGGCGTCGGCGGTGACCCAGGGGAAGAGCCGGGGCGGGACGGACCAGCCGAGGCCGGAGGCGACGGAGGGGGCCGGCGGATCGCGCAGGCTGCGGGCGGCGTCGGCGAGCCACGTGCGGTACGGGCGGCGGTCGGCCAGGGCGCGCACCATGCCGCCCAGCGGCCAGTGCCACAGGGCCCGGAAGCCGCGCAGCCGCCGCAGCGCGAACAGCGGACGGGTGCGCAGCAGCCGGTGGTAGTACGCCTCGGAGCACCAGGCCACGTGGTCCCCGCCGATGCCGGTGAGATGCACCCGGCTGCCGCGCGCGGCCAGTTCCGGCAGGTGGTGCAGGGCCCGGGCGCGGTCCATGACGCCGATGGTGGGTTCGTCCAGCAGGTCCCCGATGCCGAGCAGGCCGGTGTAGACCAGGGGGGAGGACTCGGCCTCCCAGACCACGTGGTCGGTGTCCGGCAGGCGGGCGGCTGCCTTCCGTGCCCAGTGCAGATCGGTGTCGGCCGGGTCGCGGCCGGGCCAGGTGGCGGCGAGCAGCCGGGGGGCGTCCGGCGGGCGGCCGGCGAGAAAGCAGACGGAGGTGGAGTCCAGGCCGCCCGAGAGGTCGGCGCTGACCACCTGCTGTCCCCGGGTGCGCAGCCGTACGGCCTCGGCCAGCCGGTCCCGGACCTCGCCGGCCGCCTCGTCCAGCGGCCGGTCCGGCTCGGGCGGGGTCCACCAGCGGGAGCGGCGGGTGCTGCGGCCGTCCGGCGAGACGATCAGCGCCTCGTCCGGCGGGACGGCGGTGATCTCCGTCCACATCGGGTGCTCGGTGAGCGGGTGCGGGACGGGCCACAGGAGCTGCACGGCCAGCCGTTCGGCCGCCGGGGCGGCGCCGAGCGCCGCGGCCAGCAGATCCGCGCGGGTGGCCGCCACCTGGCAGCCGTGCACCCGCGCGTGGAAGACCAGCCGTAGCCCGGATGCGGTGCCCTGGATCCTGATCCGGCCGTCCAGCGCGGCGATCAGATGGCTGCTGCCGGGCAGGGAGCGGGCCAGTGCGTCCAGTTCGGCGAGGTCCCGCAGGCGGGCGGCGCGGCGGGCGAGCTCGGCGCGGCCGAACGGGGGCGAGCCCAGCAGGGCCAGGGCGGCCGGGCCGGCCTCCGCGGCGACCAGTTCGCCGGGTGCCCACCGGCCGATCAGCCAGGGGCGGCCGGAGGGGTGCGGCAGCACGCTGGTGCCGGGGAGGCGGAGGGCCCGGGCCGCGGCGGCGGCATCGGGGTGGTCGGGAAGGACCACGAGGTGCGCGTCGCCGGGGCCCGGCCCGGCGCTGTGGTGCGCCCGGTTCATGCGGAGGTCGGTCCGTCCGCGGTTTCAGTTCTTGCTGAGGATGAGCCGGTCGTTGCCGCTCCGCTGGAGCAGTCCGGTCTTCCGGCGGAAGCTGCCCAGCCGGGTCAGGGTCGGTGCCTCGTACGCCTTCTTCATGGTGATACCTCCTGTTCTCGGCGTGCCGTCCCGCCGGGTCCGTCCGGCGAAACGGGATTCCGGCAGAAGTAGCGAGAACCGCGACCGATGACAAGAGGACAGAAAATAAGTCATAAGGGATGAATATTCTGTTCGGGGGGCGGCTCCGGGGAGCACTGCGGGCGTGCGCGGCGGTGCGGGGCGCGGCGCAGGACCGGGGCAGGAGACCGTGGGCGAGCCGGTGACCTGCGGGAACGGCGGCGGGCGGCAGTATCCGGCAGGGAGGCGCGGCGGGATGGGGGGCGAGGACACCGGCGCACCCCGCCCAGCCGCCCGTGCTGCCCCACCACGGCAGCGCACACCGGGGTCGCGGCAGGGCGCGCACGGCCGCCCGACCCGCCCCGGCCGCCGGTGCTGTCCGTCGCGTGTGATATTCACCTTTACCTGCCCGGAGGACGACCGCCGCCCGGGCAGGCGGACGGAACAGTCGGGCGACGGGGGGCGTGGTGACCGCAGACCGCACGGGCGAAGCACCCGGGGCAAGCGATACGGCCGGCGCCGGCCGGACGGGCCGCGGCGCCCTGGGACGCTGGGTCCTCCCGTACACCGATCCCGCCATGGGCGACCCGGAGCTGCGCGCCATGCGCGCCGCCGCCCGCCGCGGCGACTGGCCCGCCCTGCGGGAACGGCTGGCCGCCGTCCCCGACGGGGCGGAGCGCGGCTGGATCCTCAGCGCCCTGGCCAGGGTCAAGGGCACGGAGACGTGGCTCCCGCGCGTGGCCGCGGAGGACCCGGAACCGGCCCTCGCCCTGCTGCTGGCCGGTGCCCGCCAGGTCCGCCACGCCTGGGAGGCCCGCACCGGGGCCCGGGCCGCCCTCGTGTCGCAGGAGCAGTTCCGTGTCTTCCACGAGCGGCTGCGCGTCGCCGAAGAACTGCTCTTCGACGCCGCCGAGCGGGAACCGGACTGGGCCGACCCCTGGCTCTTCCTGGTGCCCTGCGGGCGCGGTCTGCAGGTGGGGCCGGAACAGGCCCGGTACCGCTTCGAGGCGGCGGTGCGGCGCGCCCCCGGCCATCCCGAGGCCCACCGCCAGCGGCTGCAGGGGCTCTGCAGGAAGTGGTACGGCTCGCACGAGGAGATGCACGCCTTCGCCCGGGACTCCATGCTGGCCGCCCCGGAGGGCAGCCCGCTGGGTGAACTCGTCGCCCTCGCGCACCTGGAACACGCCCTGGACACCCGCTGGCCGATGCAGGGGCACCTGCGCGCGCCGACCGTCGTCAGGGAACTGCGCGAGGCCGCCGAACGGTCCGTGCTGCACCCCGCTTTCGGCCGCCCGCGCGATGCCGTGCAGTCGCTCAACACCTTCGCCATGGCGCTCGCCGTGGCCGGGCAGAAGGCCGCGGCCCGCCGGGTGTTCTCGGCGATCCGCGGCGTCGTCACCGAATTCCCGTGGAAGTACCTCCCCCGCCGCGAGTTCCAGACCAACGCAAGCCTGTTCTTCGCCTGGCAGCTGCGCTGCGCGGTCGGCCGCTGACCCGCCCCGTCCGGCCGGCCCTCCGCCGGGCCCCGCCCCGCATGCCGCGCACCGCGGCCCTCCGACCCCGACCCCGACCCCGACCCGAAGGCTCATCAAGGTGACCAAGCACCGGCCTCCGACCGCACACACCTTCCAGGTCGATCTGCGCGGCCTGGTCGACCTGCTCTCCCACCACCTGTACTCCAGCCCCCGTGTCTACCTGCGGGAGCTGCTGCAGAACGCCGTCGACGCGGTCACCGCACGGCAGCGCGCCCAGCCCGGCGCCCCCGCCCGGATCACCGTGCGCACCGGCGATCCGGGCTCCGCCCGCGACACCGGCACGGTCACCGTCACCGACACCGGCACCGGCCTCACCGAGACCGATGTGCACAGCTTCCTCGCCACCATCGGCCGCAGCTCCAAGCGCACCGCCGACGGCGCCCTGGACGGCGCCGGACTGGCCGCCGCCCGTGCGGACTTCATCGGCCAGTTCGGCATCGGCCTGCTGGCCTGCTTCGTGGTCGCCGACGAGATCACCGTGACCAGCCGCTCCGCCGCCCACCCCGAGGCGCCGCCCGTGGAATGGCGCGGCCACGCCGACGGCCGCTACACCCTGCGCACCCTGCCGCCCGGCAGCGTCCCCGAACCCGGCACCACCGTCCGGCTCACCCCGCGCGCCGACGGCACCGAATGGACCGCCCCCGAGCAGGTCATCGCCCTCGCCAAGCACTACGGAAGCCTGCTGCGGCACGAGGTCACCGTCAGCGACGCCCGCACCGGCGGCAGCGTCCGGATCAACGAGACCCCGCCCTGGGAGCGCCGCCACGCCTCGCCGCCGGCCCGCCGCGAAGCCCTGGCCGAGCACTGCCGCGCCCTGTTCGGCTTCCGCCCGCTGGACTCCATCGAGCTGGAACTGCCCGCCGTCGGCCTGCGCGGCGTCGCCCACGTGCTGCCCACCCCGGTCAACCCCGCCCAGCGCGCCGGGCACCGGGTCCACCTCAAGGGCATGCTGCTCACCGACCAGGCCACCGGCCTGCTGCCCGACTGGGCGTTCTTCGTCCGCTGCGTGGTGGACACCTCCGGGCTGCGCCCCACCGCCTCCCGCGAGGCGCTCTACGAGGACGAGACCCTGGCCGCGGTGCGCGACGCGCTCGGCGCCCGCATCCGGGACTGGCTCACCGGACTGGCCGCCGGCGACCCGGCCCTGCTGCACCGCTTCGTCGACGCCCACCACCTCGCCGTCAAGGCCCTGGCCCGGTACGACGACGAGCTGCTGCGCATGCTGCTGCCCTGGCTGCCGTTCGAGACCACCGACGGCACCGTCACCCTGGAGGAGTTCGCCCGCACCCACGCCACGGTGCTGGTCACCCGCAGCGTGGAGGAGTTCCGGCAGGTGGCGCCGATCGCCGGCGCGGCCGGCCTGGGCGTGGTGAACGGCGGCTACACCTACGACCGGGAGCTGGTGCACCGGCTCCCCGAGATCCGGCCCGGCACCGCCGTCGCCGACCTGGACCCGGCCACCGTCACCGCCCACCTGGACGCCGCCGACCCGGACGCCGAGCTCTCCGCGGCCGGGTTCCTGGCCATAGCCCGGGAGGTGATCGGCGAGCACGACTGCGACGTGGTGCTGCGCAGCTTCCAGCCGGTCACCGCCCCGGCCCTGCTGCTGGACAACCGCGAGGCCCGGCACGAGCGCACCCGGGCCGGGCTGGCCGACCGCAGCGACGGCCTGTGGGCCGACATCCTCGGCTCGCTGCGCGCCGGGGCGCCGCGCGCCCAGCTGGTGCTCAACCACCTCAACCCGCTGGTGCGGCGGGCCGCCACCGTCCGGGAGCGCGGGCTGGCGGTGACCACCGCCGAGGCCCTGTACGGGCAGGCGCTGCTGCTCACCCGCCGCCCGCTGCGGGCCGCCGAGAGCGCCCTGCTCAACCGGGCCTTCCTGGGCCTGCTCGACCACGCCGTGCACGCCACGGAGCGGCCGGAGGGCGGCCACCGGGAAGCACCGGGCGCCGGACCCGGGAAGGAGCGCTGAACCGTGCTGGACACCCCCGAAGCCGTCTTCGACGCCCTGCGCGAGAACGACCAGCGGCCCTACGACCTGCAGCGGACCGTCATCGCCGAGGAACTCGTCGACGCCGCCGGCCAGTTCGAGGACCGCGGGCCGCTGGTCACGGCACTGCTGGAGCTGATGGCCGCCTACGAGTACACCGGTGAGCACCGCAAGTCGCCGGTGACCTTCGCCCGCGTGCTCCGGATGTGGGACGACAACCCCGGAGACTTCAGCGAATGGGAGGCCCACCAGGTCTTCTGGCGGTTCAAATGGGTGACGGGCTCCCTGCTCCAGGTGCCGGACGTGCCGCTGGAGGTGATCGAGCGCTGGACCGACCAGATGCGCGAGCGCTACGCGGCGGCCGGGCACGGCATGCAGCCGGTGGCCGCCATGCGGTACCAGATCGCCCGGCACACCGGGCGGCAGCCCCGGCACGCCTACGACCTGTGGGTCTCCCGGGAGCGCACCGGGCTCAGCGACTGCGAGGCGTGCGAGATCCGGCAGCAGGCCGTGCACCACGTGCACGAGGGCGACGACGCGCGCGCCCTGGAGGTGTGGCGGCCGGTGCTCTCCGGCCGGCAGAGCTGCCAGGAGGAGCCCGGCCTCAGCCAGGCCCGGGCGCTGCTCCCGCTGCTGCGGCAGGGCCGCACCGACGAGGCCCGCTCCTGCCATCTCACCGGCTACCGGTTCGCCCGGGGCAAGCCGGGGATGAGCGAGGAGATCGGGCTGCACCTGGAGTTCTGCGCGCTGAGCCGGAACGAGCCGCGCGGCCTGGAGATCCTCGCCGAGAACCGTGCGCTGTTCGCGTCGGACGGCGCGCCGCTGTCCCGGCTCGCCTTCCTCACCGGCGCGCAGGTGCTGCTGGACCGCCTGGTGGCCGGCGGCCACGCCGACACCCCGGTGGCCGGTCCGCCCGGCACGCAGTGGACCGCGGCCTCCCTGCTCGCCCGCGTCGGGCCCGAGGCCGACGCGCTGGCCGCCGCGTTCGACCGGCGCAACGGCACCACCGCGGTGGGCGACCGCCGCCGCGCCCG
>NZ_WTLH01000141.1:0-9352 GCF_011421595.1 Streptomyces sp. YIM 98790
CTGCGCGCCCGGACCGCTCCGGCCACCCGTTCCGGCAGCCAGCCGCCGCCGGTGAGCATCTCCGCCGGGCTGCGGCCGTCGCCGCCCGCCGCGGCGCCCGCCATGCCGCCGAGCCGTTCCAGCAGCTGCGGCACGGCGGGCCGCTCCCGCGGGTCCTTGGCCAGGCACGGGGCGACCACCGCGTGCAGCCCGGACGGCAGCCCGTCCAGGTCCGGATTCTCGTAGACCGCCCGGAAGTTGACCGCGTGGGCCGAGCCGACGCCGAACGGCGCCCGCCCGGTGGCGGTGTACGCCAGCACCACGCCCAGGGAGAACACGTCCGCGGACGGCCCCACCCGGTGGCCGCCGACCTGTTCCGGGGCCATGAAGCCGGGCGTGCCCACCACCATCCCGGCCTGGGTGGCGACCGTGGTCTCGGCCGCGGCCAGCGAAATGCCGAAGTCGATGACCCGGGGGCCGTCCGCGGCCAGCAGGACGTTCGAGGGCTTGAGATCGCGGTGCACCACCCCGGCGGCGTGGATGCCCTCCAGGGCCTCGGCCAGGCCGGCGCCGAGCGCCAGCACCGACCGCACGGGCCAGGGGCCGTGCAGGCTCACCGCCTCGCCCAGCGGCAGGCCCGGCACATAGGCGGTGGCCAGCCAGGCCGGGCTGCCCTCGGGATCGGCGTCCAGCACCCCGGCGGTGAAGACGCCGCTGACCCGGCGGGCGGCGGCGACCTCCCGGGCGAACCGGGTGCGGAAGACCGGGTCCTCGCCCAGCTCGGGCCGGATCACCTTGACCGCGACCGCACGGCCCCCGGGCGAGCGGCCGAGATACACCCGGCCCATGCCGCCGGCGCCGAGCCGCGCCAGCAGCCGGTACCGCCCCACCTGCCGGGGATCGGCCGCCGACAGCTCCTGGAAACCCGCCATGTGCCCGCCCTTCCGTGCCCACCGCCGGGCGTACATCGTCGCGGAGTGCCCTCCGCCCGTCAGGGGCGTACCCGAAGCCGAAGCGGTTTCGTGACGTACCCGCGGCACGGCCGACGGCACGACGGCCGCCCCCGCCCGCCCGCGGGGCCCCGTCCGCGCGGGAACCGCCGGAGGCGCGCGCTCAGGAGGCCAGGCCGGCCAGGGTGGCCAGCCGCTGTGCCTCGGCGCGCGCGGCCCGGGCGATCTCGTCCTCCTCGGCGGTGACCAGCCGGCCGTCCTCCACCACCGGACGGCCGTTCACCAGGCCGAGCGTCACCGGGGCCGCGGGCCCGAGCACCAGCGCGGCCACCGGGTCGTCGATCGACGAGTGCCCCAGCCCGTCCAGCCGCCACAGCACCAGATCGGCCAGTTTGCCCGGCTCCAGGGAGCCGATCTCGCGTTCCCTGCCCAGCACCCGGGCCCCGCCGATGGTGCCCAGCCGCAGCGCCGCCCGGGTGGTCAGCGCGTGTTCCCGGTGCGGTCCGAGCCGCTGCACCAGCAGCGCGTTGCGCAGCTCGGTGTGCAGCTCGCCGGCCTCGTTGGAGGCGGTGCCGTCCACACCCAGCCCGACCGGCACGCCCGCGGCCAGCAGGTCCGGTACCCGGGCGATCCCGGCGGCCAGCCGGGCGTTGGAGGACGGGCAGTGCGCCACACCCGTCCCGGTGCGGGCGAAGGCGGCGATGTCCCGGTCGGACAGGTGCACGCAGTGCGCCATCCACACGTCCTCGCCGAGCCAGCCGGTGGACTCGAAGTAGTCCGTGGGGCCCATGCCGAACAGCTCCCGGCAGTACTTCTCCTCCTCCACCGTCTCCGAGCCGTGGGTGTGCAGCCGCACGCCCTTGCGGCGGGCCAGCTCCGCGGACCGGCGCATCAGCTCCGGAGAGGCGGTGAACGGCGAGCAGGGCGCGGCGGCGATCCGCAGCATGGCGCCGAAGGCCGGGTCGTGGTGGGTGTCGATGGCCGCCTCGGTGGCCAGCAGCGCCTGCTCGGTGGTCTCCACGGCGAAGTCGGGCGGCAGGCCGCCCTGCGACGCGCCGCGGTCCATGGAGCCGCGGGTGGCGGTGAAGCGCACGCCCAGCTCACGGGCGGCCCGGATCTCGGCGGCCAGCAGGTCGCCGCTGCCGCGCGGGTGGATGTAGTGGTGGTCCATGGCGGTGGTGACCCCGCCGCGCGCCATCATGGCCAGGGAGGCCCGGGCGGCGGTGTGCACCATGTCCTCGTCGATGCGCGCCCACACCGGGTAGAGGCTGACCAGCCAGTCGAAGAGGTTGTGGTCCTGGGCCAGCCCGCGGGTGAGCCACTGGTAGAAGTGGTGGTGGGTGTTGACCAGGCCGGGGGTGGCCAGATGGCCGGCGGCGTCGATGCGGCGGGCCACCCCGGTCAGGCCGTCCGGGGCCGGGCCGGGGCCGACCGCCTCGATCAGGCTGCCGGAGACCACCACATGGCCGGTGGCGTGCTCGGTGCCGTCCGCGTCCACGGTGGCGACGGCGCAGTTCTCGATGACCAGACGGTCCGCCATGGTGCTCCTCAGGGCAGGTTGGTGAGGTCGGCGGGGATGCGGGCGGCGGCGCCCGGGCGCAGCACCGTCGCCTCGATCAGGCCGTAGGGCCGGTCGGCGGCGAAGTAGACCTCGTTCTCGTTGGTGAGGCCGAACGGCTCCAGATCCACCAGGAAGTGGTGCTTGTTGGGCAGCGAGAGCCGGATCTCGTCGATGCCGGGGCAGTCGGCGAGGACGCGGCCGCCCATCGCGTAGAGGGTCTGCTGGAGCGAGTAGGAGTAGGTGGTGGCGAAGGCGGCCAGCAGGCCGTCACGGGCCTGCCGCCAGATGCCGTCCCAGTCGCGGTGGTCCGGCACGGCGCCCTCGGCGGCGGCCCCCGCCGCGGGTCCGGCAGCCGGAGGGCCGGGGCTGCCCCGGTGCCGCCAGCAGGCGCTGACCTCGGTGGCCAGGATGCGGTCGTGGGTCTCCTCCAGGGTGGTGTAGCGGTCCTTGAGGTAGCCGTGGAACTCGGAGCCGGTGGAGTTGAGCACGGTGAGGTGCTTCAGCCCGCTGAGCACCTCCCAGCCGTCCCCGTCGTAGCCGACCTGGGCGGTGCGGATGACGTCGCCGCGGCGGACGAAGGAGTGCCGCGCCGCTCCCTCCGCACCGGCGGCTCCGGCGGCTCCGGCGGGGGGCTCGATGCGGTCCCAGGCGTACTCCTCGATCCGGATGCGGGCGCTCCGTATGGTGCGCCGGCCGGTGACGAAGTGCCGGGCGAGCAGCATGCCGAACTCCTCGGGCGAGGCGATGCCGTGCTCCTTGGCGAAGGCGAAGACGGTGTTCTTGGCGGTGTCGGTGGGCAGCACGGCGGCGTTGGAGCCGGTGTAGTGCGCCTCGTCCATGTCGCCGGAGAGCGCCACCGAGACGTTCAGGTCCCGGATGTGGTGGGTGCGCCCCTCCCGGGTGACCCGCACCACCCGGGTCTCGGCCTTGCCGTACTGGTTCGGGCCGAGCAGCGCGGTGCCGGACACCGGCCCGTCGGCGGGGAGGCTGGGCGCGGGCAGATCGGCGCTCATCGCGGTCAGCTCCCTCGGTAGACGGTGTAGCCGTACGGGCTGAGCAGCAGCGGCACATGGTGGTGCTCGCCGGGCGCGACGGCGAAGACCACCGTGGCCTCCGGGAAGAAGGCCGCGCCGCCGAGGTGGCCGGCGACGGCGAACTCCAGCCGGGCCCAGGCGGTGGCGGACGGCAGCGGCGGCAGGCCGGTGCAGCGGCCGTCCGCGTCGGTGACGGCCCTGGCGTGCTCCCGCCACTCCCCCGCCGGGCCGTTCCGCACCGCCAGGGTGACGGCCACGCCGCGGGCGGGATGCCCGGCGGCGGTGTCCAGCACATGGGTGGAAACGGTTGCCGGGGCGGCGGGGACCGCGGGCGGGGGGCTGCCGCTGCTCATCGGGAAGGTCCTTCCGCGGGAGACGGGGGTGGGTCAGGGGCCGGGGGCTGCCCGGGAGCGGTCCGGAGCAGGCCGAGAAGCCTGATGCGGTTGATCCTGCCGAGTTCGGTGCGCACGATCTCGCGCTCCGTCTCCGGCGGGTTGCCCAGCCGGGTCCGGGCGGCATCGCGCAGCTGCTCCGCGCTCAGCCCGGTGGCGCAGATGAGGAAGACGTGCCCGAACTTCTCCTGGTAGGCGAGGTTCAGCCGGAGCATCTCGGCGCGCAGCCCGGGGCCGGCGCCGGCCATGCCGCGCTGTTCGCGCGCGGAGACCGGGTCGCCGGGCGCGGGCCGCCCGATCGGCGGATGCCCGGCCAGCGCCTCGGCCAGGCCGTCGGCGCCGAGTGCGGCCAGGGCCGCGTCGGCGGCGGCGAGCACGCCCTCCGCGTCCGGGTAGGGCCGGCCGCGCAGCACGGCGTCGGCCCAGGCGCCGGAGGCGCAGACGCCGAGCAGGGCCCGGCGCACCTGGCCGGTGCCGGCCGTGTTCAGCCAGGCCGTTCCGGGGGCGGGGGTGTGCGGGGCCAAGACGACCTCCGGCGGGGTGAAGAGGGCTGGGCGGGCGGCGGCGCCGGGCGAGGGCGCGGGAATGCACGGGAGTACAGCTAAGCCACCGACCCGGCAGGAGTCAACAATCTGTTGAAGTCAGGTGGGTGTGCCGCCGCCCCGGCCCGGCGCCCGGCCGCCCTCTTCCCGGTTGAGGCCGCCCTCTTCCCGGTTGAGATAGTTGTAGACGGTGAAGCGGCTCACCCCGAGGGCCGCCGCCGCGGTCTCCACGCCGTGCCGCAGCGCGAAGGCGCCGCGCGCCTCCAGCTGCCGCACCACCGACTGCTTGGCCTTGCGGTCGAGCTGGGACAGCGGCCGGCCGTGCCGCCGCTGGAGGTCGTGCAGCAGGTGTTCCAGGGACTCGGAGAGCTGCGGAAGCCGCACGGCTGCCGCCTCCCGCCCCTCCCAGCTCAGCACCACGTCGTCGGGACCGGCGGCCTCCGGCGGGAGCAGTTCGGCGCCGATCGCGTCCACCAGCGGCTGCACGGCGTCGAGAAACGCCCGGCGGGCCGGATCGGCCGTCATCTCCCCGCCGTCCCCTCCGGCTCGGGCCCCGGCCCGGACCTCGGACCGGACCCCCGCTCGGGCCCCGGCTCCGTCGCCGGCAGGCTGCTGACCTGGAGGGAGATGCGGGTGGCGCCGGCCGCAAGGGAACTGCGCAGCAGGCTCTGGACGGCGGACAGCACCTCCTCGGCGGGGCCCTCCGCGGAGTTGCCGAACGGGCCGACGTCCACGGCGTCGAGCGGGGCATCCTCCATCACCCGGCGGGCCACCTCGGCATGGCGGGGCAGTTCCTCCAGGTCGAACGGCTCGGTGGTGAATTCCAGTCTCAGTCGCACCCGGCCAAACTAGCGCGGACCCCGCGCACCGGCGCGCCCGTCCCCGGCCCTCGCTCAGCGCCGCTCATGGACCGGGACGCGCTGCGCGGGCACGCCGAACAGGTCGACGGCCCGGCGGAGTTCGTCCAGCACGGGGGTGAGCGCGCTCACCGAGCCGAGCGCGCCGAAGACCATGAGCAGGCTGTGCCGCAGCGCCGCATCCACCGGGGCGGCACGGTCACCGGCCGCGCCGTGCGCCAGTGACTCCATGACGGCCAGCTCCCGTTCGGCCACCGCGCGGTCGGTGAGCGCGGAGGGATACGTCTCCAGCGCCACCCGCGCGCGGATCACGGCGCTGCGGAGCTCATCCAGCCGAGGATCGATTCCCGCGGCCACTCGGCCCTCCCCTGCCGTATCTGGCGACGCCCGGGCCTTCCGGGCACCCTGCCGGTGCTGACAGCGCCCCCGCGCGCCGGACGAGGACAGTAAATATCACTGTCCGCGCATCCCGCCACACGGAGGGCGAAAATCTGTGTCACATCCAGGTAAACGGCGGGCGCCCCCGGGAGGGTGTTCCCCGATTCCTTTCCGTGGCCGAACAGTGACCCGTACCGTGATCGGAACCGCTGCGGGCCCCGGCCGGATCGGGGAGACTGGGGCCAGCCGCCCCCGGGAATGCCTGGGCAATGCCGTCAGACAAGCCGTCCGAGCCGGGTCCGGAGCAGGAGCGCACCATGGCCAAGAGCGTGCCCGTCCGCTGTCCGGCGTGCCACCGGGAGCACGCCTTCATCCCGTCCGAATATCCGTGCGGTTGTGGTGCTCCGGTGCCGGTGCCGCTGCACGGGGCGGTGCCGGTACAGATACGGCACCGCTCGTGGGCGGACTCCTGGACGGAGGTGGCCTGCCCGGCCTGCGGGCAGCCCGGGCAGTGGCCGCAGCCGGAGTTCAGCTGCCCGTGCGGGGTGACGGTACGGCTGGCCGCGTCGGGCGGCGCCGAGGCCGCGGAGGAGATGCACGACGGCCGGCCCGCGTTCCGGCCGCTCACCATCCGCACCGCCTGCGACGCGGTGGCCTGCGCCGAGCAGTTCCTGCGCTGGCTGGGCTTCGAGAAGGTGCGGTCGGCCATGCCGCGCCGGGAGACGGACATCGATCTGCGCGGCCCGGAGGTGGTGGGCCAGGTCAACCCGGCCACCTCCCCGACCGGCCCGCGGGAGATCGAGACGCTCTGGCTGCACGGCATGGCCGAGTCGCTGACCGCGGTGGCCTTCTCGCTGGCGGGCTACGAGCGGGAGGCCCGCACCCGCGCGGACGAGCTGCATCTGCCGCTGTTCGTGCTGGATCTCACGGGCACCCCGCAGCCGGTGAACGACGCCGCCGACACCCTCCTGCGCCACCGCTCCTGAACACCCGGGCCCCGCGTCGGCCCGTACGGCGCGCCCGCGGCGCATCACGGCGGGACCGCGGGCGCCGCGGGCGCCGCGGGCGCGTCACAGGCAGACCACGATCAGGGCGATGTCGTCCGGTCCGCCGCCGGACAGGCCGAGCCGGCCCAGCAGCGCGTCCGCCGTCTCCTCGGCGTCCCGGCCCGCGCACCCGTCCAGGGCGGCGCACAGCCGGGCCAGGCCCACGTCGATGTCCTCGCCCCGGCGCTCGACCAGCCCGTCGGTGTACAGCAGGAGGGTGTCACCGGGCCTGTAGGAGAGGCTGGCCTGCGGGCGCGGCGCATGGTGCAGGCGGACCGCCAGGGGCGGGTCCGTGGCCAGGTTCAGAAGCTCCACGCTCCCGTCCGGGCGACCGAGCACCGGGGGCAGGTGCCCGGCGCTGCTGTAGGTGATCAGCCGGTTGCGGGTGTCGACCAGAACCTCCACGGCGGTGGTGCCCGTCGCTCCCTCGACCGAACGCGCGTACAGGCCCAGCACCTCCAGCGCCTGCGCGGGCCGGGCCAGGGCGCGGATGGCGGCGCCGAGCGAGCTGCGCAGCATTCCCATGACGGCGGCGGCCTCCAGGCCGTGGCCGACCACGTCGCCGACCGCCACGGCGAAGCGGTCGCCCTCCAGGTCCACCGCGTCGTACCAGTCGCCGCAGATGTTCATGGAGCTGACGGCGGGCAGGTAGCGCACCGCGATGTTGTGGTGGCGGGCCAGGTCCGGCGCCTGCAGCATGGCCTCCTGGAGCGTCACCGCCACCTCGCGCTGCTGGTCATGGGCCTGGCGCAGCGATTCGTTGAGCCGCATCAGCTCGTGCGCCTGCACGGACAGCTCGGCCTCCAGCGCCTGGAGGCCGGCGGTGTCCTCGCCGGCCACGGCCGCCGGGGGACGGCGTCCGCCGCGGTGGTGACGGGCGAAGGCGGTCACGTCCTCCACCCGGTGGATGATCCAGGCCACCGAGCCGTCCGCGGCCGTCACGGGGGTGTTGCGCGGCGACCACCAGCGCTCCTCGAAGCCGTCCGTGGCGTCCCCGGCGGGGATGTCGTACTTCTGCAGGGCCATGGTGTGCGGCTTCCCGGTGGCCAGCACCCGCTCCAGCGACGCCCGCAGGTTGTGCACCCCGGTGGCGTTCGGGTCGTCGGGGTTGTCGGGGAACGCCTCGAAGAGGTACCGGCCGAGCAGGTCCTCCCGCCTCCGGTGGGTCACCGTCAGATAGGCGTCGTTGACCTCCACGATCACCAGATCGGGACCCAGCACCAGATAGGGATTCGGCGTCGCGGCGAAGATCGCGGCGTAGTCGGCCGTCGCAACCACTGCGGAGCTCCCTTCGGGGGCTGCGGGCCCTCACCTCCACGCTACGGGTACCCGGTCCGCGGCGCGAACGCCCGTCCGGCCGCGCGCGGTGTCCCGCCCGGCCCGGGGTCCGGTCAGTCGTCCTGCTGCCAGCGCTGGTCGCGGACGGCGGCGTCGGGCGCGTGGAAGGCGAGCAGCCGCCCGGCCTCGGCCTCGGCGTCGGCGCGCTGCTCCGCGGTGAGCGGGCCGCCGAAGACGGTGACGGTGAGGGTGGCCGTCTCCCGGGCCGTCTCCAGCCGCCAGATGCCGCGGACGAAGCCGTCCACCAGCAGCACCGGGAACGCCCGGTTCCCCTTCCAGGTACGGTCCCGGGCGGCCGGCGAGATGATCCGGGTGCGGTCGGCGTGGCCGATGAAGACGTTGTCGTACTCGGGCAGGAAGCGGACCGGTGCGGGGGTGCCGGCGGACGGCCGCGGGGCGTCGGGCAGGTCGAACAGCTCGGTGCCCGACTCGTCCCGGAAGACCAGAAGGCGGTCCCGGTTGCGTTCGACCACGGAACGGAGCCGGGTCAGGCCGCACCACGTCTGGAGGTCCTTGACCGAGGCCGGGCCGAAGGCGGCGAAGTAGCGCAGGACCAGGGCGTCCGGGTCCGGGTCCGGCTCCGGGGCGGCGGCCAGGGGGCGGCCGAGCCAGTGCTCCGCGGTGGTGTGCCGGGGCAGGCCGCCCTGCCGCCACAGGCCGCGCGGCGGGGTCTGCACCAGGGGCAGCCGGTGGCGGGCCGCCATGGCCAGCGCCTGTGCGTCGCTCCGCGGCCAGTGCGGCAGCAGCGCGGCGCCCAGTTCGGCCCAGGTGCGCGGCTCCTCCTCGGTCAGGTGCCGGGCGCGCTCGGCGACGGCCGCGAGGTCCACGCCGCCCAGGTGCCGGGCGAAGGTGCCGGGCATCGGGCGGTCCATGACCGGCTGGAGCAGCGGGCGCAGCGCCACGCAGTCGTCCGCGGTGACGGTGTGGATGGTGTTGCGCAGCAGCGGGATGCGGACGAACTCGCGCTCCGCGAAGCGGCGGGAGAAGTCCTCGGGGTCGAAACCGGCGAGGCGGCTGAACAGCGCGGTGAAGTGGTTGTGCGGCACCTGGGTCTGGAGGCCCACCAGGTGCTCCACGGCCTGCGCGGCGGTCATGGCCGAGCGGCGCAGCAGCAGTTGCCGGCCGAGCAGGGCGCGGTTCAGCTCGCGCAGCGTGAGAGGCCGGCCGGGTGCGGTGGTCGTCGTCGCCATGCCCCGACCCTGGGACGCATTGCGGCCACTTCCCGACCGGAATTCCGGCCGCAAGGCCGCAAGGCCGCAAGGCCGCAAGGCCGCA
>NZ_WTLH01000141.1:9453-10355 GCF_011421595.1 Streptomyces sp. YIM 98790
AGGCCGCAAGGCCGCAAGGCCGCAAGGCCGCAAGGCCGCAAGGCCGCTCCCCGGCCCGCTGGCCGGCGAACCGCCGCGCGGCAGCCTCGGCTCAGCCCCGCAGCCCTCCGCCTAGCGGAGGGCTGCGGGGGCCGGGGCGCGGTGAGGGTGGACGGGGCCGGTGAGGGTGGTCAGGGGGCGGCCGGTGCCGCCGTGGCGCAGGGCCACGATCTCCGCGGTGATGGACAGCGCGGTCTCCTCCGGGGTGCGGGCGCCCAGGTCCAGGCCGATCGGCGAGCGCAGCCGGGCCAGCTCCGCCTCGCCGAGCCCGGCCGCGCGCAGCCGCCGCAGCCGGTCCTCGTGGGTGCGGCGGGAGCCCATGGCGCCCACGTAGGCGAGCGGCAGCCGCAGCGCGCGGACCAGCAGCGGCACGTCGAACTTGGCGTCGTGGGTCAGCACGCAGACCGCGGTGCGCCGGTCCAGCAGGCCGGCCGCCCACTGCCGGTCCAGATAGCGGTGCGGCCAGTCGGTCCGCACCTCCTGGGCCTCGGGGAACCGCTCCGGTGTCGCGAACACCGGCCGGGCGTCGCACACCGTCACCCGGTGGCCGAGGAAGCGGCCGGCCCGGGTGAGCGCCGCGGCGAAGTCGGCCGCGCCGAAGACCAGCAGCCGCGGCGGCGGAAGGCAGCTCTGCACCAGGAGGGTGACGGGCTCGCCGCAGCGGCTGCCCTCCGCGCCGATCACCACCGGTGCGCTGCGCCCCGCGGCCAGCAGGGCGCGGGCCTCCCCGGCGGCGGTGCGGTCCAGTTCCGGGTGCCCGCCGAGGGTGCCCAGATGCGGTCCGTCCGCCGGCAGGTACAGGGCGCGCCCGGGCAGCGCCCCGGGCCCGTCGGCCACCAGGACGAGCGCCCCGGCCCGGCCGG
>NZ_WTLH01000141.1:10489-16318 GCF_011421595.1 Streptomyces sp. YIM 98790
GCCGGCGGCGGCGCCCGCCGCGGCGGCGGCCAGCACGGCGGTGCCGGCCGCGCCCGGCGGGCAGGGCGTGACCAGCACCTCCACGGTTCCGCCGCAGGTCAGGCCGGTTCCCAGCCCGTCGGCGTCGCTGTGGCCGAAGCGTTCGCGCAGCACCGTGCCCTGGTCCAGGGCCTGCCGGCACAGCTCGTAGACGGCGCCCTCCACGCAGCCGCCGGAGATGCTGCCCACGGCCCTGCCCGCGGTGTCCACGGCGAGGGCGGCGCCGGGTTCCCGGGGCGCGCTGCCGCCCGCCGCGACCACCGTCGCCACCGCGAAGGCGCGTCCCTCGCGGCACCAGCGGTCCAGCTCGGCGGCGATGTCCAGCATGGCGGTGCTCCTTCTCCCGCGGGCGGCGGGTCATTCCGTGCCGGTCAGGTACTCGGGGCGCAGCGGGACGCGGCTCAGGTCCAGGCCGGTGGCCTGCCGGACGGCGGCCACCACCGCCGGCCCGGCCGACAGGGTGGGCGCCTCGCCCACCCCCCGCAGCCCGTACGGGGCGTGCTCGTCCGCCAGCTCCAGCATCTCCACCGGGATCGCCGGGGTGTCCAGCACGGTGGGGATCAGGTAGTCGGTGAAGGACGGATTGCGCACCAGCCCCCGCTCGTCGGTGAGGATCTCCTCCATCACCGCCAGGCCCATGCCCTGCACCGTGCCGCCCTGGATCTGCCCGGCCACCGCGAGCGGGTTGAGCGCTCTGCCCACGTCCTGCGCGCAGGCCAGCTCCACCACCTTGACCAGCCCGAGTTCGGTGTCCACCTCCACCACCGCCCGGTGGGCGGCGAAGGAGTACTGGACGTGCCCGTCGCCCTGGCCGGTGCGCCGGTCGAACGGCCGGGTGGGCCGGTGCCGCCACTGGCTCTCCCGCTCGATCACCTCCTCGCCCAGCACCTCGGCCAGCCCGGCCAGCACCTCGCCGCCGGCGGTGACGACCTTGCCGCCCTCCAGCCGCAGCCCTTCGCCCGCCCAGCCGGGGTGCGCGGCCCCGAACCGCTCCCGGCCCAGCTCCAGCACCCGTTCGCGCACCAGCCCGCAGACGTGCCGGACGGCGCCGCCGGTGACATAGGTCTGGCGGGAGGCCGAGGTGGAGCCGGCGGAGCCGACGCGGGTGTCGGCCGGGTGCAGCGCGACCTGGGTGACGCCCAGCTCGGTGCGGGCGATCTGCGCCTGCACGGTGACGCCGCCCTGCCCGACCTCGGCCATGGCGGTGTGCACCACGGCGACCGGCTCCCCGCCGGCCACCTCCAGCCGCACCCGGGCCGTGGAGTAGTCGTCGAAGCCCTCGGAGAAGCCCACGTTCTTGATGCCGACCGCATAGCCGATCCCGCGCACCACGCCCTCGCCGCGCGTGGCGTGGGACACCCCGCCGGGCAGCTCGCGCAGGTCCACCCCGCCGGTGCCGCCCGCGGTGCCGGCGGTCTGCCACTGGCGTTCCGGCGGCAGCGGCCGTTCCCGCACCCGGCGCAGCAGTTCCGCCACGGGTGCCGGGGAGTCCACGCGCTGCCCGGTGGGCATCAGCCCGCCCTGGGAGAGGGCGTTGCGCTGCCGGAACTCCACCGGGTGCAGGCCGAGCCGGGCGGCCAGCCGGTCCATCTGGGCCTCGTAGGCGAAGCAGGCCTGGACCGCTCCGAAGCCGCGCATGGCGCCGCAGGGCGGATTGTTGGTGTAGAGGGCCAGCGCCTCGATCTCGACGTTGTCCACGGCGTAGGGCCCGGCGGAGAGGGAGGCGGCGTTGCCCACCACGGCCGCGGAGGTGGAGGCGTAGGCGCCGCCGTCCAGCACGATCCGGCAGGTCATGTGGGTGAGCCGGCCGTCCCCGGTGGCGCCGTGCTCGTAGCGCAGCCGGGCCGGGTGGCGGTGGACGTGGCCGAAGAAGGACTCGTGGCGGTTGTAGACCATCTTCACCGGCCGCCCGGTGTGCAGGGCCAGCAGGCAGGCGTGGATCTGCATGGAGAGGTCCTCGCGCCCGCCGAAGGCGCCGCCGACCCCGGAGAGGGTCATCCGGATCTTCTCCTCGGGCAGGCCCAGCACCGGGGCCATCTGGCGCAGGTCGGCGTGCAGCCACTGGGTGGCGATGTAGAGGTCCACGCCGCCGTCGTCGGCCGGCACGGCCAGCCCGGACTCCGGGCCCAGGAAGGCCTGGTCCTGCATGCCGACCCGGTACTCACCGGTGACGATCACCTCGGCCCGGGCGCGGGCCGCGGCCACGTCGCCGCGCAGCACGGGCTGGCGGTGGACGATGTTCGGGTGCGGCACGTGCGGGGCGTGGTGGTCGGTGCGGTCCGGGTGCAGCAGGGGCGCGCCGGGCGCCAGCGCGCTCGCCTCGTCGTGGACCACGGGCAGCGCGGCGTACTCGACGCGGATGCGTCCGGCGGCGCGGCGGGCGGTCTCGGGGTGGTCGGCGGCGACCAGGGCGACCGGTTCGCCGTGGTAGCGGACCCGGTCCCGGGCCAGTACGGGGGTGTCCGGGATCTCCAGTCCATAGGTGGTGACGGCGGTGGGCAGGTCGTCGTGGGTCAGCACGGCGTGCACCCCGGGGACGCGCAGCGCCGGCCCGATGTCCAGGGAGCGGATCTCGGCGTGCGCGTGCGGGCTGCGCAGGGTGACGCCCCAGAGCATGTCCTCGTGCCACAGGTCGGAGGAGTAGGCGAAGTCGCCGGTGACCTTGAGGGTGCCGTCGGGGCGGGGGGTGGACTCCCCGATGCCGCCGGCGGTGGCCGAGCCCTGGGTGAGGCGGGCGGGAACGCGCGCCGGGGCGGTGCGGGCGGGAGCCCGGGGGGTGTCGCTGCCGGTCATGACGGGCGCTCCTGCGTTCCGGGGACGGCCCCGGCGGCGGTCCGGGTGGCGGCCAGCCGGACGGCGTCCAGGATCGCTTCGTAGCCGGTGCAGCGGCACAGGTTGCCGGCCAGGGCCTCGCGGATGTCGGCGTCGGTGGGCTGCGGATTGCGCTCCAGCAGTTCGTCCGCGGCGACCAGCAGGCCGGGCGTGCAGAAGCCGCACTGCACCGCGCCCGCGTCCAGGAACGCCTGCTGGACCGGGGCCAGGGCGGGGGCCGCCCCCGCTTCCCCGGCCCGTTCCGCGCCCGCGTGCCCTCCGGCGCCCGCGCCCGCGGACCCGGCGGCCCGGGCGCGCTGCCGGGCGTGCTCGGCCAGCCCCTCCACGGTCAGCACCTCGCGGCCCTCCGCCTGGCCGGCCGCGACCAGGCAGGCGCATACCGGAACGCCGTCCAGGCGGACCGTGCACGAGCCGCATTCGCCCTGCTCGCAGGCGTTCTTGGAGCCGGGCAGGCCGAGCCGCTCGCGCAGCACGTACAGCAGGCTCTCGCCCTCCCAGACGTCGTCGGCCTGCTCCGGGCGGCCGTTGACGGTGAACCTCAGGCGCATGCCGCGTCTCCTTGGTGTCGTCCGTTCTCGTCTCCCCGGTGGGCCCGCCAGCTCCAGACCAGGGCGCGGCGGGCCAGCACGGCGACCGCGTGGCGGCGGTAGCGGGCCGTGCCGCGCACGTCGTCGATGGGATCGCAGGCCGCGGCGGCCAGCGCGCCGAACTCCCGGACGGTCTCCGCGTCCAGCGGGCGGTGCCGCGGCTCGTCCCAGTGGCCGCCGTCGGCCAGGGCGGCGGCCAGGAACTCCTCGGCGGCACGGGCCCGCACCGGGGTGGGCGCGGCCGAGCCGACGCCGGTGCGGACCGTGCGGCTGTCCGGGTGCAGGGCCACCGCGAAGGAGCAGACCGCGATCACCATGGCGTTGCGGGTACCCACCTTGGAGAACTGCTGCGGGCCGGTGGCCCGCCGGATGTGCACGGCGCGGATCAGCTCGTCCGGGGCCAGGGCGTTGCGCTTGACGCCGGTGAAGAACTCCTCCACCGGGATCAGCCGCCGGCCGCGCACCGACTCGGCCTCGACCCCGGCGCCCGCGGCGAGCAGCGCGGGGTGGGCGTCCCCGGCCGGGGAGGCGGCGCCCAGATTGCCGCCGACGCTGCCCCGGTTGCGGATCTGCGGCGAGCCCACGGTGCGCGCGGCCATGGCCAGCGCGGGCAGGTCGGCGGCCAGCCCGGTGATGATCCGGGTGTAGGGGACGGCGGCGCCGAGCCGGACGGTGTCCGGGCCGCGCTGCCAGTCGTGCAGGCAGGCGATCCGGTTCAGGTCCAGCAGGTGGCCGGGGCGGCGGTGGCCGAAGTTCAGCTCGACCATCACGTCCGTGCCGCCGGCGATGGGGACGGCGCCCGGGTGCTCGGCCTTGGCGGCCAGCGCCTCGTCCCAGGTTTCCGGTCGCAGGAACTCCATACGCGGTGCTCTTCCCGTCTCTCGCCCGGCGGGCGTGCCGCCGGGCGTGGCCGATGGTGCGAGCGGGTGGCGGGGCCCGGGGTGCGGGGCCGGGCCGACCGCTGTTGTCTCCGTCCGCCCTGTCCGGCGGTTCACCTCTCCGCCGATTCCGCCGTTGCCCCGTCCGGCCGTTCGCCTGTTCGGCCGTTCGGGGGTGGGCTGGCGGGCTGGTGGGCTGGTGGGCTGTCGTCCTTGTTCCAGTACACGCGGGGCCCCGGGGCGGGGGGCAGTCACCGATGGCCCGAAGCCCCGGTTACGGACAGCGTCCGTGGTTGTAGTTTCCTCCAAAGGGGAGGATTATCGGCTCTCCGCCACCGGCTGTTCCTCCATGCCGGCCGGCCCCGGCCCGCCCGTACCGGAGCACCACCGCCATGCGACTGCGCGACCTGCTCGACACCGACGGCCTCGGCCTGCGGCTGCTGCACGGCGACGGCGAAGGGCTGGACCGGCCGGTGCGCGGGGTGATGACCACCGACCTGCGCGATCCCGGCCGCTATCTCTCCGGCGGCGAACTGGTGCTGACCGGCCTGGCCTGGCGCCGCTCCCCCGCCGACTCCGCGCCCTTCGTCCGCGTCCTGGCCAGGGCCGGGGTGGCGGGCCTGGCGGCGGGCGAGGCCGAGCTGGGCACGGTGCCGCCCGATCTGGCCGAGGCGTGCGAGCGGTACGGCCTGCCGCTGTTCGCGGTGGACGAGGCGGTGAGCTTCGCGGCCGTCACCGAGCATGTGCTGCGCCGGGTGTCGCGGGAGCGGGCCGGGGATCTGGCCGCCGTCGTGGACCGGCACCGGCGGCTGGTGGCGGCCGGCCCGGCGGGCGGCGGACCGCGGGCGGTACTGGAACTGCTCGGCACCGACCTGGACCTGCGGGCCTGGCTGCTCACGCCCGCCGGCCGGGTGATCGCCGGATCCGGACCGGAGCCGCTGCCGGAGGGCGCCGCGGGTGAACTGGCCGTGCGTCACCTGGCGGCGGCCCGCTCGGGACGGCCGGGTCCGTACCGGGTGCGCGTCCCGCAGGACACGCCGGACGGCACGGTGTACGCGCTGCTGCCGGTACGCGGCGAGACGGGGGACGTGCGGCACACGCTGCTGTCCGACTGGCTGCTGGCGGTGGCGGCCGACCCGGCGGACTGGCCCGACCGGCGGCTGGAGCTGCTGACCGGGGTGGCGCGGCTGATCGCCGCCGAGCGGCTGCGCGCCGAGGCGGGCCGGGCGGTGGGGCGGCGGCTGGCGCGGGAGGTGCTGGAACTGCTGGCGGCGGGCGCCCCGGCGGCCGATGTGGCCGCCCGGCTGCGGGTGCTGGCGCCCGTGCCGGAGCGGCAGCCGGCCTGGCAGGTGGTGACGGCCCGGGTGGAGTGGCGGGGCGCGCCGTTCCCGGCCGGTGCCCCGGCCCGGGCGCTGCTGGAGGAGCTGCTGCCGGAGGAGGCGGCGGTGGGGCACGGGCCGGAGGAGGCGGTGGCGCTGGTGCCGCTGGCCGCG
>NZ_WTLH01000142.1 GCF_011421595.1 Streptomyces sp. YIM 98790
CCCGCCGCGCGCGGGCCCCCGGCCTGCCCGGCCCTTCCGGCCCGCCCCGCCCGCGCGTTGCCGTTCTCCCCCGGCGGCCCTCCTCCGGGGGACTGCCGGTTCTTCCGGTGCTCCCGGGCCCGGCGGGCCGCCTCGCCCGGCGGCACGCCGGCGCTGACCAGCCGGCACATGTGCTCCACCACCGCGATGTCCTCCGCTCTCCACCGCCGGTGCCGCCCGCTCCGGTGGCCGGCCGGGCCGATCCCGTAACGGCGGTCCCAGGACCGCAGCGTGGTGGGCGCCACCGCGAACCGCCGGGCCACCGCACTCGTGGTCAGCCCCGGTCCGCCCTGCGGCGCCGGGACGGCTTCCGCACCCGCACTCATGGAGCGAACCGTAGGCCAAACGGCCTCGCCACCACCGGAATTCGGGCAAAGCCTTGACAACCGCCGCGCGTGCCGCTCCAGATGGCCCGCCCGGGTGGGTGACCGCCGCACGGCCCGGTACGGGTGACGGCGGTGCCGGGCTGCGGCGCCGTGCCCGGACCCGACACGATCAACCGAACACCAGCACGGTACCTTCACTCCTCGTCCCCGACCGCTCCGAAGGAACCGTGCGCATGACCACCGAAGACCGGAACGCCGAGCAGTCAGGCGGCCCCGACGGTACGGGAAGCTCCGGCAACACCGACAGGACCGACGGCACCGGCAGCACCGACGGAACGGGGAGACCGGACCCGGCCGGCGGCCCCGCCTCCCTCTCCGACGAAGCCTGGGAGGAGTTCCAGCGTTCGGCCGGTGCCACCGCGCGCAGCGCTGCGGCGCCCCGGGAACCCTCCGCCCGCGCCCGCATGGTGACGACCCGGCTGCGGGCCATGGACGAGCAGGCCGTGCAGCAGCGGCCCCGCCGCCGCCTGGGCCGCAGGGCAGCCAAGGAGCCTGAGCCCTGGCAGCCCCCGGGCTGGCGCACCGGCCCGGCCTGGCAGGACATGCCGGGCGGCCGGCGCCGGCGCCGGCCGGTGCAGTGGCTGTCCGCCGCGCTGCTGCTCGTCCTCGTCGCCTACACCGCCAAGGTGACCCTGATCGACGGCCGGAGCGTGCAGAGCGTGGCCGCGCCGGTGCAGGAATGGCTCGACGGCGCCCTGGGGGAGACCGCCGACCGGGGCGGGGACCCGGTGCAGCCGGTGGAGGCCCTGCCCCCGGAGACCGCGCCGCCCAGCGAGGCGCCGGCCGCCGGGCCCGGCTCCGGCGGGCCGAGCCTGGAGCGGCCCTACCGCGGTTCCCCGGCCCTGGTCTGGGCGGACGGGGCGGACGCCATCGAACTGCCGGAGGCGGCCGACGCCGGCGGGGTGCCCGCGAAGGAGATCGCCGAAGGGCTGCGGCTGACCAAGGAGTTCCTGGTCGCGGCCAATCTCGAGCCGGAGGTCCTGGCGGGCGGAGTGCCGGAGGCCGCGCTGGCGCTGATCGATCCCGGACAGCAGAAGCTGATCGACGACTACCGGGGCGCCCTGGACGGCCCCACCGCCGAGGCCGACGCCACGGTGCTGTTCAGCCGTTTCGATCCTGCCGAGGCCCTGCTGGTGGACGTGCCGGTCAAGGTGCGCGGCCACATGGAGGTGGTGACGGGCGAGGGAGACGGTCAGGCGATGATCCGCGCCGACTACACCTTTGTCTACCCGGTGACCAAGGCGGACGGCTCGGGGAAGGTGACCCGTACCGTGGTGCGGCGGGTGCTGGAGGTACACGTGGTGCGGCCGGGCCTGAGGACGAGGACCCCGGGCCATGTCTGGCTCTCCACCTTCCAGTCGGACATCGGGAACTCCTCCTGCGAGTCCCCCGACGGCCTGCTGCACCCGGAGTTCAGCGGCGACCCGGTCACCGGCGAGGCGCCGCCCGGGCCCACCCTCGACCCGTACGACCGCAGCAGGTCGCTGGAGGAGGAACCCGCGGAGTGCGGCACGGTCAGCCGTATATGACGGCCCCGGGGCTCTCCGCCCGCGGGCAGGGCCTGCGGGCTTTCGTCCCCCTTGCCCTCCCCTAAACGTCACAACCCGGCAACGTCCCTGCAATCCTCTCGCGTATCGCGCCTGGCTGCACCACTCTGGCCCGCATGGCTGGACACTCCCCGAGACATGCCTCCGCCCGACCAGGTCTGCGTGCCGTCCTGGGAAGCGCCGTCGCTGTCTCAGTCATGTTCTCCCTCACGGGTCTTACCGGCTGCGGCACGACGGAAGACCCGGGCGCCGGAGGCCCGGTGCCCGATTACACCATCGCCGATCAGGAGGAGTCGGATGCCACCGGCAGCGTGACTCTGGTCAGCCCGAACGTGACCGTGGACGAGGCGATCGCCGCGATCCGCGATTACGCCGAAGGCATCGACGGCCAACTGCACTACGAGATCACCGTGGTGCGCAGCCAGAGCGACAGCGAGTATGTCTGCCGCGGCAAATGGGTGAAGGACGAGAAGGCCGCCGAGATCTACGGCAGCGGCCAGGTCGTCTCCGACACCTGGCCCGCCATTGACACCGACTGCCCGGACTCCTGACACCCTTTTCCTGACACCGATATCACCACGAATACCCCTATCCCGTCCGACCGGCCCCGGGGCTCCCCGCACGACCGTCCCCGGGGCCGTCCGCTCTCCGGCCGCCGCCCGCGTCCCGTGGCTGGTGCGCCCGGCCCGATGTGCGGCAGGCTGTGGCGCCATGAGTATCCGACGCCTCTTACTGGCCTTTGCTGTTGCGACCCCCCTCGCGCTTGCCACGGCATGCAGCGGTGACGGCGACGACGGGGAGGGCGCGCTCACCGCCGAGAAGATCGTGGAGCGGCTGGCCGAACACCTCGGAGAGGAGGAATTCGGCGAGCCGCAGGAGAACACCGCCTCCTGCTCCAACGAGGCGGCCGGCGGCGACCCGCAGGACAGCGACTGCGCACAGCTGATCGTCACCGACCAGGTCGCCGTCTACGAGTTCGGCACAACCGAGCTGTCCCGGGACTGGGTGAATCGTTACGCCCGCGTGGACGAGGAGGACTGGCGCCAGGTCGGCCGGTTCGCCCTGGCCTGGACCACGCCGGAGCAGCTCACCGTCGACGAGGCACGCCGTACGGAGATCACCGGCCTCGTCACCGAGTGGACCACGGAACCGGCCCCTTCCTGACCCACCCGGGCCCGCTCCCGGCCGTCCGGCCGCCGCCCCCGTCGGCCGGACGGCACACCACGTATGACCACGGGTGCGCCACGGAGTCTCCGCGGACGACCAGCCGGACCAGCCGGACTCGCCGGAGCGGCCGGACCAGCCGGAGCGGCCGGCGGCGAACGGCACATGTCCGGCTGAGCCGCCCGTTCCGGCGTCAGGCGATGCGGCGGGCCATGGCGGGGTCGGGAGCGGCCACAGCCCCGGGGTGCAGAATCCCGGCGAGCGCCTCCACCCCGTCCACCAGCCGCGGGCCGGGCCGGGCGAACGAGGCGTTGGCGTCCACCGCCCACAGCGGTACCCCGGCCGGGACCCGGTCTGCCACCTCCGCGGCCAGCCGCGCGGACTCCTCCAGCCCGAAGCCGCACGGGGCGCACACCACCACCTCGGCCCCGGCCGCGGCGGCCGCCTCCCAGGTGGTGCGGAAGGAGCGCTCCCCGGAACGCCCCAGCACGCACCGCCCGCCGGCCGCCGCCACCATGTCCGGCACCCAGTGGCCCGGCGCGAACGGCGGATCGGTCCACTCCAGCACCAGCGCCGGCACCGGCCGCCCGGCCGCGGTCCCGGCCCGTACCGCATCGAGCCGGGCGGACAGCTCCGCCGCCAGCCGCTCGCCCCGGTCCCGGGCCCCGGCGGCCGCCCCGATGGTGACGACCGAGCCGAGCACCTCGGCCAGCGTCTGCGGATCGACGGTCAGCACCTCCGCCCGGCAGGCCAGATATTCCAGCGCATCGTGCACCGTGGACACGTCCACCGCGCACACCGCGCACAGATCCTGGGTGACCACCAGATCGGCGTCCAGCCCGGCCAGCGCGCCGCCGTCCAGATGGTAGAGGTCCTCCCCGGCCGCCATCCGCTCGGCGACCAGCCGGTCGATCTCCGCGGGCGGCAGCCCCTCCGGCAGTGCGCTGGTGGACACGATCCGCCGGGCGCGCGCCTGCGGCGGATGGTCGCATTCGAAGGTCACGCCCACCACGTCGTCACCGACGCCGAGCGCGAACAGGATCTCGGTCGCTGAGGGAAGCAGGGAGACGATCCGCACCCACCCACCGTAGACCCGCCCTCCCCGCCGCCTGCCCCCGGCGCCGCCCGACGGCGTCCGGCTCCTCCGGAGGGCCTCACGCTGCGGTCGGTCCGGCTCGCCCCGGCTCGCCCCCGACCCGGCGGCGCAGGCATGCGGGCATCCGCCGGAGGCCGTCAGCCGGCCAGGAGCGGGCCGAACGTCCGGACCCCGATCTCCACGGCGCGGTCCTGGGCGATGATCTCCCCCTTCACCTCGGGGTGCGCGCGCGCCCACCGCTCGGCCGAGGCCCGGCCGGCGAAGAAGTTCAGCGCCTCGCAGCACACCAGGGCGGCCGGTCCCGCACCCTCCCGGCGGCCGATGAACACCACCGCCTCCGCCGGCTCCCACCGCGCGGTGCCGCCGACGAAGGTGACCGTGACCGGGCGGCCGTCGAGCGGATCGCTGGAGGACACCGTCACGTCCTGGCCGAGCATCGCCGAGACGCCCAGGGCGTCGATCGCGCACATCGACCACGTCTCCACTCCGCCGGCCAGCCGGACCCGGTGCCGGGTCTCGACGGCCGAGAACGGGTAGGCGGCCCGGATCCGGCCTGCCCGGTCCAGATGCAGGAAGTCCTCCCGGCCGAGCTCGGCCAGGACCTCGCCGGCCGCCCGCCCGGCCGCGGCCGCGACGGGCTCCAGCCCGGCCGTTCCGGGCGCCCGTCCGGTGGCGGCGAAGTGCCGCAGCACCGCCTGGTGCACGGCCCGCAGCCCGCGCTCGGCCGGTGCGCGGCGGCCCCGCCCGGCCCGGCCGATCGCGTCCAGGGCGTCCGGCTCGCAGCATTCCGTCCCGGCACCGGCATCGGCATCGGCCCCGGCCCTGGACACCTCCGCCGTGGCGAGTGCGCGCCGCAGTGCCGTGATGCCGGGAGCGCCTTCGAGACGGCCCTCGTCGTCCCGGTAGAGACGGCAGGACAGGCTCGCCGGCGCGCCCTCGGCCGCAAACGGGTCGACGCCGTCGAGCAGCATGGTGGGCGAACCCGTCATGCCCCGCCGGGCGGCCTCGGCGTCCTCGGTCACCTCGACCACCTCCACCTCCACCTCACCTTCCACCTGCGCCGGGCGCCCGTCGAGCGCCGCGGCGATCCGCTCGCGCATGAGCGGCGCGTTGGGGCAGTCCGGCACCGTCAGCACCGTGATCCGCATGTCGCTGTCCTCCTGGTCCGATGTCCCGCTCCGAACGTAGACCTTCCAGCCCACTGGAAGGTCAAGGCGTACCGTGGAGGTATGCGCATCGGAGAGCTGGCCACCGCGAGCGGAACCACGACCAAGACCATCCGCTTCTACGAGCAGGCCGGACTGCTGCCCGAGCCGCCACGCACCACGGGCGGCTACCGCGACTACGCGCCCGACGCCGTCCGGCGCCTCGGCTTCATCCGCGACGCCCGGGGGGCCGGCCTCAGCCTCGCCGAGATCCGGTCCGTCCTGCGGCTGCGCGACGGCGGGCAGGCACCCTGCGGGCACGTCACCGAGCTGATCAACGAACACCTCGCCGAGATGGACCGCCGCCTGGCCGAACTCCTCGCGACCCGCACGGCACTGACAGCACTCGCCCGGCGCGCGGCCGGGACCGACCCGGACACCTGCACCGGGGACGACATCTGCCGCATCCTCACGCACCGGCCCTGACGGCCCCGACGGCCCTGACGGCCGGGGAGGCCGGTGTCAGGGGGCGGGGAGGATGCGGTGGGGGGTGTAGGTGCTGGAGCCGCGGCGGCCCCACTCGCGGGGGTAGCCGAGGGACACCTCCTCGAACCGCACGCCGTCGTGCCACATGGTGCGGGGGATGTGGAGGTGGCCGTAGACGACGACCTCCGCCCGGTACCGCAGGTGCCAGTCGGCGGTCGCCTCGCTGCCGCACCACAGCGCGAACTCCGGGTAGCGCAGAATCCGGGTCGGCTCGCGGCGCAGCGGGAAGTGGTTCACCAGGACCGTGCGCTCGCCCGGGGCCAGGGCGGCGAGCCGTTCCTCCGTGACGGCCAGCCGCTTGCGGCACCAGTCGTCGATGCCCGGGTACGGGTCCGGGTGCAGCAGCGACTCGTCCGTCCCCACCACCCCCGCCTGGTGAGCCCGCGCGAGGGCGGCTTCCCGGGTGTGGGTGCCCTCCGGGCGGAAGGTGTAGTCGTACAGCAGGAACAGCGGCACCACCCGCACCGGGCCGCCCGCGCCCTCCCAGAGCGGGTACGGGTCCTCGGGGCAGACCACGCCCAGCTCCCGGCACAGGGAGACCAGATGGCGGTAGCGGGCCTGGCCGCGCAGCGTGACCGGGTCGCTCGGGTGGGTCCACAGCTCGTGGTTGCCCGGTGCCCAGATCACCTTGGCGAACCGCTCGGCCAGCAGCCGCAGCGCCCAGCGGATGTCGCCGGCCAGCTCCCCGACGTCACCGGCGACGATCAGCCAGTCGTCCGGGTGCTCCGGCTTCAGCCGTTCCACGATCGCCCGGTTCTCGGGGTATGCGACATGCAGATCACTGACCGCCAGCAGCGAGCCACCGCCCCCGCCCCCGGATGTGTCCTGCCCAGCGTCCCCCGCCGCTGGTAGCTGCATCGTCACCTCGCATCGTCGTAGGGCGCCCCGTGCGGTTCTGCTGCGGCCGACGGTACGTCAGCATCCGTTCGCCGTACCGGCCAGGGGACAGCGTATGGGGTACCGGCAGCCCTCCGGGCACCGGACGGGCAAAGTCAGGAGGTACGGACGTCACGTGACCGGCCCCGGACGGGGACGGCGGTGCCGCCGCACCACAGCCGGAAACATGCCGGTACGGGCCTGCTCCGGCTCGGCCGGGTCGCCGAGGGTCATGGCCGGGGCGGTCACCGGCCGTTCTCCGATGCGGCGGCTCGGGCGGCGTCGTGCGCCTGCTGGAGGATGAGTCCGGTCCGGCACGGCCGTGCGGGCTTGCACGTCCTGCAGGCGGCGACGTGCCGCTGCCGCATCTGCCACACCTGGTCCAGGTGCAGGTAGCGGTGGGCGTGGGCGGCGCAGGCGAAGACGATGAAGTCGGCGCCGGAGGCGCGCTCGGTGCCGCCCACGGGAAGTACATCGGTGCGCAGTTCCTTGCAGTGCGCGCACATACGGCGCGCGGTGCCTGGCCCTTCAGTCGCACGGTGCGGCATCGGAAGCCCTCCGGCCGTCTACGGGTAGTCAGTGCGTGACGGACCGTAGGGGGCGGTGGGCTGCCGAGTATGAACGCCAGGAATAGTCCCAGGTCAAAGCGGTTGTATTCACTCGTCCAGGTGAAAGCGGGCGGACATCAGCCGCAACCGCTCCCGCACCCCGGTCCGCTCGGCGGAGCGGATACGGCGCAGGGTGGCCCGGGCGATCGGGTGGTTGCGGATCAGCTGCGGTGCCGTGCGCTCGGCCGCCTCCAGTTCGGACAGGGCCCGGTCCCGGTCCCCGCTCCACAGATAGGCCCGGGACAGGTCCAGCCTGTAGTGCCCGCGGCGACTGCGTGGCAGTGCGGTGATCACGGAGGACGGCAACTGCTGGTGCAGCCGCAGGGCGGCATCGTGCTGGGCCATCTCCAGTTCGACGTTCACCGCGTGGATGCGGACATTCCCTGCGGAGAACGTCAGGCTGTGCCGGTCGAAGCCCAGTCCCGGCAGGCGCCCGGCGGCCTCCGCGGCCTGCTCGATCCGGTGCCGTGCCTCGGCCTCCCGGATGCCGCCGGCCCGTGCGGCCGACACCGCGGCCCGCAGATGCAGCGAACCCCATACCCGTACCGCTGCCGCATCCCCGCGCCGGTACAGCGGCTCCACACCGCGCAGCGCTTTGTCCGACAGGGCCAGGGAGTCGCCCCAGTCGGCGGTGGCCCACATGTCCCACACCCGCATCCAGTCCGCCACCGCCGGCAGCAGTTCGTCCCCGGACAGCCGGGCCGCCCACGCCGCGCGCTCGCAGGCCATGGCGATCAGCTCCGGGTGGCCGAGGGCGTGCGCGGCGGTGTGCGCGAACTTGCAGGCCACGGCGTACACGCCGAACGCTTCCTCGCGCTCGTGCCCGGTGCCGGCCTCGGCGAGCGCCCTGGCCTCCCGCAGCAGATCCGGCAGCAGCTGCAGGATCTTCGTGTTCGCGGCGTTGTCCCGCAGCCGGTGCAGCGCCGCGGTCTCCCGCCACAGCGCGGCCGCCGGCCGCGGGGAGCCGTCGAACACCGGGGCCAGGTCGTAGCGCCGCATCTCCCGCATGACCGCCGAGGCGGAGCGCTGCCACTCCACGCCGTCGGCGGCCGTCGGGTACGGCCGCTCGATCAGGTCGTTGGGATGGACGTGCAGTGCGGCGGCCAGTTCATTGATGACGCTGGTGCGGTCCAGTTCCTGGCGTCCGCGTTCCACCTTGGACACCCAGCCCTGGGTCCTGCGGAGTTCGGCGGCGAGATCGGCCTGGGTGAGGCCGAGGCGCAGCCGTGCGTCGCGGACGCGCTCGCCGATCGCTTCGGCTTCCGTGGGGATGCTGCGCGGTGGGCGGTGCTGGGGCATGACGGGTCTCCGGTCAGTCCGCTGGTCGCACTGTGGACCGTACCGCCCGGGGCGCTCTCCAGGACGGTGAACGGCCCGACAGGCGGTCTCGTCGGGGCCGTTGGGCGGTCAGCCGCGGTTGTCTCCTTGCGTACCCGTCACGGCTTCGTTCTGCACTCGGCCCAGCAGCGGGCCGGCAGGACCCCGGAAGACGGCGAAAGCCCCGGCGCGCCCGGGGCCTGACGTGGTCGTTCGGTGTGGGGCGGGTGGGACTCGAACCCACGGCCGACGGATTATGAGTCCGTTGCTCTAACCGGCTGAGCTACCGCCCCGAACGGCGTGCCGCGCACAGATGTGCGCGCCGTCCTGCCGCAGCATAGCTGCTCATACGATCTCCCGCCCGGGCCGGGGGAGACGTGCGCCGGTAAGGACTCCCGGCATGGGGTGATCGGTTCCCGCGATCTTCGCCGTGATGCGTCCGAAACGGCAAAGGACCCCGTAGTGGGGTCCTTTGGGTGAAGCTCCCCCGACTGGACTCGAACCAGTAACCTACCGGTTAACAGCCGGTTGCTCTGCCAATTGAGCTACGGAGGACTGCTCCGCTCGGGTCCCGCTCCCGGCTCCCGGGAGCGTTCCCTTGCTGCGGGCAATACATTAGCGCATGCGAGGGCGTGCTCCGAAATCGGTAAACCGGGGAGTCCCCGCCGCACCGTGCGGCGGGCTGCCCCGCCGGGCCGGGCGTGGCCGGGAGCAGGCCGACAACCAGGCAGGGAAGGGGAGCCTCCGATGCGGAAGCTCATGTTCATCGCCGGTGCCGCCGTGGGCTATGTGCTGGGTGCCCGGGCGGGACGCGAGCGGTACGAGAAGATCGCGGGTACGGCCAGGAACGTCGCGAGCAACCCCGCGGTGCGCAACAGCGTGGACTCCGCGGTGCAGGCCGGGCGTCAGGCTGCGGCCAGGGCGGCGGACATGGTCAGCCACCGGGCCGGGAAGCGGCTGCCCGAGCCGCTGGCCGAGAAGCTGCGCGCGGTGCGCGACAAGGCCGTGCCGATGGACGACGACTGGGGAAAGGCGGCCAACGGCGGGCAGAGCCAGAGCCAGCCCCAGGCCCAGACGGAGACAGGCATGCGGGCCCGGACTCAGCCGTAGCAGACCCGGACCCGGGGGGATGGGCAGGTGCACGGGCGTTGCCCGGACCTGATCACTCAGGGTAGCGTCGTTCGGTATTCCGATTGACGGTCGGAATGCCGGACGTCAACTGCTGGGGTGCGGGGAGGCCGCCGAGATGGGAAGACGCGTACCGGCGGTGAGCCGGGCGCTGGACATTCTGGAGCTCTTCCTGGAAGGGAACGGCACCCTCTCCGCGCCCGAGATTACCCGCCGCCTGCAACTGCCGCGCACCACCGTGCACGAGCTGGTGACCACCCTGGCCGCCCGCTCGTATCTGACCCCGGTGCCCGAGCAGCCCGGCCGCTACCGGCTGGGCGTGCGCACCTACCAGCTCGGCAGCCGCTACGCGGAAGGGCTGGACCTGGCCGCGGAGGGCCAGCAGGTGGCCCGCGCGGTGGCCGAGACCTGTGGCGAGACCGTGCATGTCGCGGTGCTGGAGCATCTCGATGTGATCTACATCGCAAAGGTGGACAGCACGCACGCGGTGCGCATGGTCTCCGCCACGGGCCGGCGGCTGCCCGCGCACTGCACCGCGGTCGGCAAGATGCTGCTGGCCTCGCTGGACCCCGGGGAACTCTCCGCCCGGCTGGCCGGGCGCTCCGAGCTGCCCGCCATGACCGAGCACTCGCTCACCACGGTGGAGGCGCTGGAGAAGGAGCTCGCCGCGGTCCGGCGCGACGGCACCGCCGGTGAGCAGCGGGAGTCCAACCCGGACGTCAGCTGTGTCGCCGCCCCGGTCCGGGACCACGGCGGGCAGGTGGTGGCCGCACTGAGCATCTCCGTTCCCATGATCCGCTGGAACGAGGAGCGCCAGGCCGAACTGCGGGAGCTGGCGCTGCGCGGAGCAGCGGAGCTCTCCGCGCGGCTCGGCCACCGGACCGCCTGAGCCGCCACCACGGCGGGGAGGGCGGCCGGGCAGCCCGGCAACAAGGAGCCCGGGAGCCCGGGGCACGGGAGCACGGAACACGGACGAAGCGGAAGGACGGGTGAGGGGCGTGGCGGCCGGGATCGAGACAGCGGTACGCGCCGAGGCGGTGCTGGGCGAGGGGCCGACCTGGGACGCCGGGCGGCAGCGGCTGATCTGGGTGGACATCCTCTCCTCCCGGGTGCACTTCTACGACCCGGCGACCGGCCGCCGCACCGTGCTGGCCACCGGCCAGCACGTGGGCGCTGCCAAGCCGCGCACGGGCGGCGGCCTGGTGGTCAACCTCCGTGACGGCGTGGGCCGTTACGCCGAGGACGGCTCCTTCGGCTGGCTGCACCGCGCACCGGTGCCGGGCCGCCGCGGCAACGACGCGGCCGTGGCCCCGGACGGTGCGCTGTGGGCCGGGACGATGCGCTACGACACCGCGCCCGGGGGAGGCAGCCTGTCCCGCGTCTCCCCGGACGGCGAGGTGCGCACCGTGCTCACCGGCGTGGCCGTCAGCAACGGCATCGGCTGGAGCCCGGACGGCTCGCTGATGTACTTCATCGACACCCCCACCCGCCGGATCGACGTCTTCACCTTCAAGGACGGGGACGCCACCGAGCGGCGGCCGTTCGCCGAGACCGGCGGCAAGGGCTTCCCGGACGGCATGACGGTGGACGCCGCCGGCTGCCTGTGGGTGGCCTTCTGGGAAGGCGGCGAGGTGCGCCGCTACACGCCCGACGGGCGGCTGGACCGCACGGTCGCCGTGCCGGTGTCGCGGCCCACCGCCTGTGCCTTCGGCGGTCCCCGGCTGAGCGATCTCTACATCACCACGGCCCGCGTCGACACCGACCCGGCGGCCGAGCCGCTGGCCGGTTCGCTGCTGGTCATCCCGGACGCGGGGGAGGGGCTGCCGCAGCCCGCCTTCGCCGGTTAGCCGGCCTGCGCCGCGCGTCCGGCCGCCGCCCCGCCGGGCTCCGCCCCGCCGGGGCCCGGCCCGTCCGGCCCGTCCGGCTCCGCCCCGCCCGGCTCCGGCCGTGGCGCGGGGAGGTCTGCGGGAGCGTCCACGATCCGGCGCAGCAGATCGCGCAGGGCGGCACGCTCGGCCGGGTGCAGCGCCGCCAGCGGCGCGCGGGCGAACCCGAGGGAGGTGCGCAGGGTCTTCGCGGTGTGCAGCCCTCGTTCGGTGGCCGCCGCGATCTTCACCCGCCCGTCCGCCGGGTCGGTGCGGCGCTCGGCCAGGCCGCGCGCCACCAGCCGGTCCATGATCCCGGTGACATTGGACGGCTCGCACCGCAGCCGGTGGGCGAGCCGTCGCATCGGCGTGGGTTCCAGGGCGAGCAGCGCCAGCAGCCGGGCCTGCGCGCCGGTGAGCCCGTGCGCGGCGGCGGCCCGGTCGTACTCCTCGTGACAGCGGGCCACCACCGTGCCGATGAGCTCGATCACCTCGACGGTGACCGGATCGACGGACGGAGGAAGCCGGCTCATGGTCCCAGGCTACCCGCCGGTGCCGGCCGGGACAGGGCCGCGCAGACCGCCGCCACCGCAGCCACCACGGCCGTCACCACGGCCGTCACCGGGGCAGGCGCCAGGGCCGGCGCCCGCGCGCCGGGCGGGCGGCTCACGGGGCCAGATCGTCGGGCCGGGGCGGGCCGTGGCGCGGCACCCCCGAGCGGTGGGCCGCCCGGGCGACCGCGTAGCCGGCCACCGGAGCGGTGAAGAGCTGGAAGCCGCACGCGGCGAGGACCAGGACCGCGGTGCCCGGCCGCGGCAGGTGCAGCAGCACACCGAGCAGCACGCACACCACGCCCAGGGAAGCGGCCTTGGCCACCGCATTGGCGCGCAGGTACGCGTCGGGCAGCCGCAGCAGGCCGAGCGCGGCGAGGGCCACCAGCGCCACGCCGAGCACCAGCAGACCGTCCGCGACCGCCAGCCGGAGGGCCGTCACGAGGGCCCGCCCTCCGTCCGGCGGGCGAGCGCCACCGTGGTGAGGAAGCCGACCAGCGCGGCGACCAGGACCAGGACCAGCGGCACGGTGCTGTCCAGCCGCAGCGCCAGCAGCGCCAGGGCGCCGACGACCACGACGAAGGCGAGGTCCACGGCGACCACTCGGTCGGCGTCGGTGGGGCCTGCGACGATCCGCACCAGCGTTGCCGCCAGGGCCAGGCCCAGGACAATCAGGCCGCCGTCGACCAGCACCATGGGTCTCACGACTCCTCTCTCGGGGGCGGGCCGGGGCGCCAGAAGCGCAGCAGCTCGGTCTCCAGGTCGCGGAGTTCCTGGAGGAACTCCGCGGCGTCCGGGGCGAACATGCCGTGCACGTACAGCGCCGCGGAGGTGGTGTCGGAAGCGCTCTCGACCTCCATGGTCAGAGTGCCGGGGGTGAGGCTGATGAGATGGGCCATGGTGAAGACCTCCCCCGTCCCGCGGCAGCGCAGCGGCATGCGCACCACCACCGGAGCGATCCGGCTGCGCGGGGTGAGGATCTCCAGCGCGACGAGCGCGTTGGACTTCAGGAACAGCCAGCCGAAGTGGGCGGCGAAGCGCGGCAGCCGGAGCAGGCGGCCCCCGGCACGGCGGGCGGCGGCTCTCATGGTCCGGCCACCCCCGTGCCCGCCGCCCGGGAGGTCACCGCGGCGATCCAGTCCGCCGGGTCGGTCAGGTGTGCGGCGGCGACCTGGGCCACGTCCAGCAGCGGTTTGCCGCCCGCGCCGAGGATCAGCGAGAAGGCGGCCAGCGCCGCGGCCGGCAGCACCAGACCCGGCCGGGCCGGGCGGGGGGCCTCCGCGGGGGAGCGGTGCGGGGCCGGCTCGGGAGGATCGGGAGGGCCGGCGAAGACGGCGGACCAGATCTTCAGCATGGACAGCAGGGTGAGCAGGCTGACGGCCGTGGCGACGGTGAGGGAGATCCAGTCCTGTTCCAGTGCCGTGGCGCGCAGCAGTCCGAGCTTGGCCACGAAGCCGGACATCGGGGGCAGCCCGGCCAGTGACAGGGCGGCCGTCACAAAGGCGGCGGTGAGCAGCGGTTCACGGGCCGCCAGTCCCTTGACACCGTCCAGCCGGCCGGTGCCGTAGGCCGTCTCGACCGCCCCGGCGCACAGCAGCAGCGCGGTCTTCACCAGGACGTACTGGACCAGGTAGAAGATGGCGGCGGCCAGCCCGTCGGTGGTGAACAGGGCCGGGCCCAGCAGGACATAGCCGACCTGGCTGACCATGTGGAAGACCAGGATGGGGCGCATGGCGCTCTCCCCGACCGCGCCGAGCACGCCGACGACCATGGTCAGCCAGGCCGCCGCCAGAAGCAGCCAGAGATGGGCGCGGTCCCCGTCGTAGACCACCGCGTAGATGCGGATGGCCGCGAACAGGGCCACCTTGGTGAGCAGTCCGGAGAACAGCGCGGTGATCACCGGGGAGGTCTCCGGATAGGTGCGCGGCAGCCAGCCGTGCAGCGGGACCACGGCCGCCTTGACGGCCAGGGCGAGCAGGACGACGGCGCCGGCCGCGGCCACCGCGGCGGAGTCCCGGGCGGCACCGGCCAGCGCGCCGAGGTTGAGCGTGCCGGTCAGGCCGTAGACCAGTGCCAGCCCGGCGAGCAGCATCGTGGAGGCGAGCAGGCTGATGGTGACGTAGATGCGGCCCGCCGTCAGCCGGCCCCTGCCGCCGGCCATGGTGAGCAGCACGTACGACGGCATCAGCATCAGTTCGAGGAGCACGAACAGGTTGAACAGGTCGGCGGTGAGCAGGGCTCCGTAGGTGCCCCCGGAGCACAGCAGCACCAGCGGGGCGAAGACCGGCTTCCGGTCGTCCCCCGAGGCGGCGGCGAACGCCAGGCAGACCAGGACCAGCAGGGCGGTGGTGCACAGCATCAGCGCACTGAAGGCGTCCGCGGCGAACACGATGGCCATGCCGGCCGGCCAGTCACCGATCCGGGTGGTGAGGATGTCGTCGCCCGTCACGGCGGTGCGGGTGAGCAGGACTGCGGCCGGGGCCAGCACCATGGCGGTGGTGGCCAGGGCGGCGGTGCGGCGCAGGCGGGCGTGACGGGGCAGGGCGGCGGTGAATCCGGCGGCCAGCAGGGGCAGGGCCACGGGGAGCGTGAGCAGGACGGGGGTCACCGGCCCGCCCCCCGTCCGGTGCCGTCCCGGCCGCCGCTGCCGCTTGTGGAGTCCCCGTCGCGGTGACCGGCGCCGTCGCGGTGACCGGCCCCGTTCGGTTCCCCGCCGTTCGGTTCCCCGTCCCGCTCGCCGGTTCCTTCGCCGTCCTGCTCACCGTTCCCGGTGCCGTCCCGGTCCCCGTCACCGGTGCGTGAGGCGCGCAGCAGGCCGAGCAGAAAGACCGTGACGCCGAAGGTGATGACGATGGCCGTCAGCACGAAGGCCTGCGGCAGGGGATCGGCCGCCCGGTCCGGCGCGGTCTCGTCCAGCAGCGGGGGCTCGCGCCGGCTCATCCCGCCGGCCGCCACGAACAGGATGTTGACGGCGTGGCCCAGCAGCACGAAGCCGAGCACGACGCGCAGCAGTTCGGGGCGCAGCAGCAGATAGGTGCCGCCGGCCACCAGCAGCCCGACCGCCAGTGCAGTGGTCATGGACGCACCTTTCCCCGTCCGCTGCTGAGCCGGTCCACGGCGGCGGCGAGCATTCCGGTGACGATGAGGAAGATGGCCAGGTCGAACAGCAGCCCCGAGGACAGCTTGAGGGACAGCAGCGGCAGCGTGGTGTGCATCGGGGTGAAGAACGGTTCTCCGGCGAACAGCGGTGCGCTCGCGGTGCCGAGCGCGAGCAGCACCCCGGAGGAGAGCAGCGGCAGCGGCCGCAGGTCGCGTTCGGCCGCCCTGGGCAGGCGGCCCTGGGCCGCGCGCCCCAGGGCCACCGCCGCCCCGGTCACCAGGGCGGCGATGAAGCCCCCGCCGGGGGCGTTGTGGCCGCGCAGCAGCAGCCAGGCCGCGACCAGCAGCATGAGCGGCCCCAGCACCCGGCCGGAGGCCCGGAAGACCATCCGGTCCGCACCCGGGTCGGGGGCGATGCCCGGGCCGGAGGCGGGCACGGGCTCGGTGACGTGCCGGGGCGCGAGCAGCGCCATCAGCCCGAGGGTGGCGGCACCCAGGACGAGCGCCTCGCCCAGGGTGTCCAGGGCCCGGAACTCCACGAGGATCACGTTGACCGCGTTGTGTCCGCCGGTTTCCGGAACGGAACGGTCCAGCAGTTCCTGGCCGAGGGGGGAGACGTCCGGACGGCCGGTGAAGGCCGGCACCGCCGCGGCGGCCAGGGCGGCGGTCGCCGCGGCGACCGCCGC
>NZ_WTLH01000143.1 GCF_011421595.1 Streptomyces sp. YIM 98790
TCCCGGTAGGAATCCGCCGACTCCCCCACGAACGCCGCCAGGGTGCCGTCCTCGCCGAGAGTGCGGACCTTCTGCAGCGCGTCGTAGACGTCATCGGCGAAGGTGGTGAACTTGTTGCCCAGCTGCTCGATCCGGGAGGGGTCCCCCGGTGTGGGATCGCCGTCCATGTCCAGCGGCGACCAGTCGGATGCCCGTCCCACGTCCCCAACCCCCCAGGTTCACCTGCTGATTGCATCTACCCTGAGGTCGCGATCCTAATGAGGAGGATGACGGGGAGCAATCGAGTGATGACGAAGTGGCCGTGTTCCGTCTGTTCCGTGACGTACCGGAGGCTTGCGTCATAGGTGCCGGTCCGCTGTCCGGAGACGGCCGGACCTCTTCCGGCCGTCCGTCACGTTGTGGCCGTCCACGTCGGGAGTGATGTACTCCTTGCCGTTGGAGCAGGCGTCCCGACCGCGGGAGCCGGACGGGCCCGCCGGGGCGGGAAGTGCAGCGTGGTGCAGACCGGCGGTGACCAGTACGGCGACGGAGCGGGGCGCGGCCGGTGACCGCCCTCGGCCGGAGCCGACCGCCGGCAACGGGCTGGCCAGGCAGGTCGCCGGAAACAGCACCGCATACCACGTCACGCAGGACCCGGGTCCGGGCCGTCGGCCTCACGGTCACCGACTGGGGCCCTCCGGGGCCCGCGCAGGGGTGAGGCATACCGGGGGCGTGGCATACTCTGTCCTCCGCCGCGCGGGCTCCGCTCCGCGCGTGCCCACTCGTCCCCGCGGCGGGCGCGCCGTGACGGTGCGTCGGGTGGGCCCAACGGCGATCTCGGGCGCAGGAGGCAGGAGGCGGGAGGCGGGCAGGTCTCGGAGGGGCGATGAGCGGATCACTGATGTACACCACCGTGACGCCGGGCGAGGAGGTCCTGCGGCAGCAGGCCGAGCGCCGGACCCTGCTGGAGATCGAGCGCCGCCGCCTGATGGCCGAGCGCTCGGCGGAGCGCAAGCGCCGTGATTCCGTCCGCAAGTCCGACCGGGTGCGCCGCACCGATGAGCAGGCAGCCGGGCGCCAAGGCCGCAACGGCCCGGCCGCGGCAGGCCGTTCCGCCGCGGAGGAGGTGCGGGCCGCCGAGCGGCGGATGGGCGAGATCGAGGCGGAGCTGCGCCCGCTGCGGGCCCGGCTCGGCCCGGACTGCCTGGCCGGCATCGACCAGGATCTGGCGCTGCTCCGCAAGCGGCTGCGCCGCGCCGAGGCGGGCGAGCGGATGACCGCTGACCTGGAGCGCGTCGGTGCCCGGGCGCGGCAGCTTGCCGAGGCCGCCGAGCACGGCCTCGGCCGCGGCGCCGAGCCGCAGGGCCGGCACGCCCGCCGGGCCGAGGGCGGGGAACCGCCCCCGGACCGGGCCGCCTCCGTGTACCTGGCCCTGGGCGACGCCGAGCAGCGGCTGGCCGATCTGGCCCCGCGTGCCGCGGAGTGCGCCCCCGACGGCCACCGCTCCTGCGCCGGTCTGCTCGACCAGCTCCGCGCCGCCCTCCAGGAGGGCCGGCCGACACGCACCCAGGCGCTGCTGGGCGCGGTGACCCAGCGTCTGACCTACCTGACCGGCATCGTCTTCGAGGCGGAGCAGGCCCGGGAGCAGGAGGCGGCCCGCCGGGCCGTCCAGGCCGAGCGGGCCGCGGCCGAGGAGGAGCGCCGCCGCCACGAGGCGCTGCGCGAGGCCGCCGACCGGCTCGGGACGGTGCAGCGCGGCGTGCGGGACGCGCTCAAGACGGCCGCCGAGTTCGAGGCCGAGGCGCTGGCCGACGAACTCCGGCTGGCGCTGCGCCGGGCCGACGACGCCCTGGACGCCCGGCGGGTGGAGGAGGGGCTGGCCGCCGTCGCCGAGCTGGAGAAGCTGCTGCCGCGCACCGAGGCCCGTCTCGACGAGCTGGCGCTCGCCCGCGACCTGCGCAACGGTCTGGCCAAGGCGCTGCGCTCGGCCATGGCGGACGAGGGCTTCCAGTACCTCGGCGGGCAGCAGAGCGGCCGGGGCGCGCTGCACGCCTTCCAGCAGCCCGGCGGCCAGCTCTACTCGGTGACCATCGGGAGCCGGCCGGACGGCACCGCCTATCTGGCGTACACGGTCGAGGGACTGCCGGTCTTCGGCGCCCCGCCGGAGGACGCGCCGGATGCGGTGCTGCACCGCATCCACAAGTCGCTGGACCGGAGCGGCTACACCCCCGGCGAGCTGCGCCGCGAGACCGCCTGACGGCACCTCCGCACCCCCCGCCGGAAGCCGCAGCCGGCGGTCGCGCCGGCGGCGCGGGTGGGTCAGCCGAGCTGCCAGCGGATTTCGTTCTCCTGCCCGGTGAACAGGCTGACCTCGGCCGGCTCGGCGTCCGCGGGCAGCAGGTAGGTCATGCAGACCACCTCCTCCACGCCCAGCGCGTAGTCGCGTCCGGCGTCGCCGGGCGGGCAGCCGCCCGGCAGTTCGGCGTCGCCGAGGTCGGCGCCCATCGCCTGCTCGCCGTCGGCGCTCCACACCGCCGAGCCGGTCTGCTTGAGCAGCTCCGCCCCGGTCAGCTCCTCGCCGCCGACGTGCACGAACGACATGAACAGGTGCACCGGGCGCAGTCCGGCGAACGCCTCGCCGAAGCCGTCCCCGGTCAGGTCCTCGGGTGATCCGGTGTAGATGTGGTGGACCAGCGCCCAGAACTCGGCGCCGGCGTGCGGGAAGGGGCCTCCCCAGTCGCCCTCGCCGAGCCCCTCCAGGGCGGGTTCGCGGTCCTCGAACTGTTTGTGGGCCAGCGCCGGCGGCTCGAACTCCTCCTCGCCGTCCTTGCCCTGGTCCTGGCCCTGGCCCTGGTCCTTCTGGCCGTTCTGGCCGTCCTGCTGCTCCTGCTTCTCCCGGCCGCCGGAATCGGCCGTGTCCCCGGAGCCCTGGGAATCCCCGGACCCGCAGCCCGTGAGCGTCAGCGCCGCCGACAGCAGCACCGCCGGCACCACCGCCCGCAGCCGGGCGCACCTGCGTCGCGCCACCACACCCTCCAGAGTTCGACCCTGACGGTGATCAACCGTCACTCCGCGTTACTCGCATGGTGAGATTAGCCAGGAAATCTGTGGGGCGGATGAGGGTTCGATGCGCACGGGCGGCAGATGTGGCGGCTGTTGCGTGAACCCCCGGGCCCTCCGGTCCGGGCGGGCGTAGCGGCGGCCCGGCTGACGCCGCCGCTGGCCCTTGCTCCCCTTCGGAAGAGTGGCAGACGGGAGCCCTCCCTCAGGGGGGCGACGATGGAGGACTCCCGTCTCACCCGTCAGTTGCCGCGGGGTGCCGGAAGGTTGCCGCGGTGCGCGGATTTTTTCCCGGCAGGTCCGGAGATGACTGCCGACGGAGCTTCTTGACCAGTACATGACTTGCCGATACGTTGCCCTCAAGCGGAATGAGAGCGCTAACAAGTCAGGAATGCAGCTCTCTGTCGCCTTTCTTGTGAAGTGTCTGAGAAAGGTGGTTCGCCCGAATCTCCAGTCATTCGCCCGGGCGGGCGTGGACGGCCCGCCCGTACAGGAGCCGCCATGTATCCGCACATCCCGCGCACCCTCCGCAGCACGCGGGGGCCGATGGCCGCCTTGCTGGCCGCCGTGCTCACCGCGGTGCTGCTCGTCGCCCTCCCCGCGCCGACGGCCGGGGCCGCGACCATCGACACCAGTGCCTCCTATGTGCTGGTCAACCGGCACAGCGGCAAGGCCCTCGACGTCTACAACCTGGCCACCGGCGACGGCGCCGACATCGTGCAGTGGGCACGCAACGACGGAGCCTGGCAGCAGTGGCAGTTCGTGGACTCCGGCGGCGGCTGGTACCGCCTGAAATCCCGGCACAGCGGCAAGGTGCTGGACATCCGCGACTTCTCCACCGCCGACGGCGCCGACGTCATCCAGTGGACCGACAACAACACCCAGAACCAGCAGTTCCGCATCGAGGACACCGACGGCGGGCACATCCAGCTGATCAACCGCAACAGCGGCAAGGCGCTGGAGGTCTGGGAGTGGTCCACCGCGGACGGCGCCCGGGTGACCCAGTACACCGACCACAACGGCGCCAACCAGCAGTGGCAGCTCGTCCGGCTGGGCGGCGGCAGCACCCCCGGGACCTTCACCAACCCGATCAAGGCCGGCGGGCCCGACCCGTGGCTGCAGTACCACGACGGCTACTACTACCTGGCCACCACCACCTGGAACTCCACCATCACCATGCGCCGCTCCCGGACCCTGGACGGCCTGCGCAGCGCGCCCGACACCGTGGTGTTCAACCTGGCCGGCCGGCCGAACGGCTGCTGCAACATGTGGGCACCGGAGTTCCACCTGATCGACGGCCCCAACGGCCCGCGCTGGTACCTGTACTACGTGGCCGGGCAGAACGTCCAGGACTTCAACCCCACCCAGCGGCTGCACGTGCTGGAGAGCGCCGGCACCGACCCCATGGGCCCGTACACCTTCAAGGCCGACCTGGGGAACACCTGGGAGCTGGACCCCAGCATCCTGCGCGTGAACGGCCGGCTCTACCTGCTGGGCAGCTACATGGACGGCAGCCAGTCCCTGGCCATCACCCCGCTGAGCAACCCGTGGACGCCCAGCGGGCCGCGCCGCACCATCAGCTCCCCGACCTACGCCTGGGAGCGCCAGACCCATCCGGTGAACGAGGGCGCCGAACCGCTCTACCACAACGGCCGGACCATGATCGTCTACTCGGCCAGTGCCTGCTGGGGGCCGGACTACAAGCTCGGCCTGCTCACCCTCACCGGCACCGACCCGCTCAACGCGTCCCACTGGACCAAGCACCCGCAGCCGGTCTTCCAGCGCAGTGACGCCAACGGCGTCTACGCCCCCGGCCACAACGGCTTCTTCAAGTCGCCGGACGGCACCGAGGACTGGATCGTCTACCACGCCAACGACTCGGCGAGCGGCGGGTGCGACATGAACCGGTCCACCCGGGCCCAGAAGTTCACCTGGAACGCCGACGGCACCCCCAACTTCGGCACCCCGGTCCGCACCGGCGTCGCGCTCACCGCCCCCTCCGGGGAATGACCGGCCGGCCCCCGCCCCGGATCAGACCAGACAGCAGCGAGGAGACCCCCACCATGTCCCACGACTCTTCCCTCCCACCGTCCGACCCGTCGTCCCAGCCGCACGGGAACCACCGCAGTGCACCGCCCACCCGGCGGCGGCTGCTCGGCACCGCACTGGCCACCGGCACCCTGGCCGCGGCCGGGCTGGTCACCACCGGCGCGCTGAGCCGTGCCGCCGCCGCGCCCTACCCCGGCCCCGGCCACGTCACCGGGGCCACCGGCCTGCACGACCCGTCTTTCGTGCGGCGGCCCGAGGGCGGCTACCTGGTCGCCCACACCGCGCACGGCATCGGCCTGAAGACCTCGCCGGACCGCGTCGACTTCCGCAACGCCGGCGCGGCCTTCCCCGGCGGCGCGTCCTGGACCACCCCCTACACGGGCGGTGACCGCAATCTGTGGGCGCCGCACCTCTCCCACCACAACGGCCAGTACTACATGTACTACTCGGCCTCCAGCTTCGGCTCCAACCGCTCGGCGATCTTCCTTGCCACCAGCACCAGCGGGGCCTCCGGAAGCTGGCAGCACCGGGGCCTGGTGATCGAGTCCGGCTCCTCGGACAACCACAACGCCATCGACCCGCACCTCGCCGTGGACGAGCAGGGCCGCTGGTGGATGGCGTTCGGTTCGTTCTGGTCGGGCATCAAGATGATCCGGATCGACCCGAACACCGGGCTGCGTTCCGGCTCCTCGCTGTACTCGCTGGCCGGGCGCGGCGGCGGGGCCATCGAGGCCCCGACCCTCTTCCGGCGCGGCGGCTACTGGTACCTCTTCGTCTCCTTCGACCTGTGCTGCCGGGGTGCCTCCAGCACCTACCGGATCATGGTCGGCCGGTCCACGGACATCACCGGCCCGTACCACGACCGCAACGGGGTTCCCATGAACTCCGGCGGCGGCACCGAGGTGCTGGCCGGGCACGGCTCCATCCACGGCCCCGGCCACCAGGACGTCTTCGCCGACAGCGACCACGACATCCTGGCCTACCACTACTACAACGACCGCGGCACGGCCCTCCTGGGCCTCAACTGGCTCGGCTGGGACTCGGCCGGCTGGCCGTACGTGCACTGAGGCGCCGGGCACCGGGCACCGGGCCGGGCGCTGCGGCCGGGACCGCCCGCGCCGCCGGTGCTCCCGCCCCGCCCGGCCCGCTGTGCCGGTCCGCTCCCGCGCTCCGCGGGGGAGCGGACCGGCACCCCGCCCGGGCCCCGGACCTCAGACGGGGGGCGGGGTGAGCTCGAACCAGACGGTCTTGCCGGCGGGCCCGTCCCGGTCCACTCCCCAGGCGTCGGCCAGGGTGTCCACCAGGTGCAGGCCGCGCCCGCCCTCGCTGTCCTGGTCGCAGCCGGCCAGGCGCGGCAGGTCCGGGAGGCGGTCGCCGACCGCGCAGCGCAGCCGCCCGGAGTCTTCCTCCAGCAGCAGCTCCACGGGGCCCGCGCCGTACCGCACCGCATTGGTGACCAGCTCGCTGACCAGCAGCTCCGCCAGGTCCATGTGACATTCCAGGCCCCACCGGCACAGCTTCTCGCGGGTCAGCCGCCGGGCCAGGCCGGCCGCCACGGGATCGGTGGGCAGCGTGCACCCGTGCCGCCGGACCGTTCCGGCCCGATGGGCGGTGAGGGTGAGTTCGTGGTGCATGGCGCTCTCGGTCCTGAGGCCGTTCCGCGGTGCGGCTCGCCGCGCCCGGATGCCTCACTGGGGGTCATTCCCTCCCCATCGGGAAGAATGTCTCTTTTGAACTTAAGGTCGGGTAGGCTCGACGTCAATAGTTCGCCAGCGAACTTATGAGGGATTTGTGTGACAGGCGGTTCTTCTGCTGCTTCCGGTGGTCCCTCCGGCGGTGTCCGCCCGGACACCCGCCGGCGGATCATCGGCCTGCTGCGTGCCCGCGGACCGATGAGCCGTGCCGAGCTGGCCACCGGGCTCGGCGTGGCCAAATCGACCGTGTCCACCCTGGTCGGCCGCCTGGTCGAGGAGGGCGTGCTGATAGACCAGGGCCCCGCCCGCGCCGGCCGGACCGGGCGGGGCGGCGGGCGGACCGGCCGGCGGCACCCCTCCGCCCGGGGACGGCCGCGCTCCACGGTCACCCTCAACCCCGCCATGGGCACCGCCATCGGCCTGGACTTCGGCTTCCGCCACCTGCGCGCGGTGATCGCCGACGTCTCGCACACCGTGCTCGCCCAGGACGTGGTCGACCTCGGCGTGGACTACAACGCCGACGAGGGTCTGGACGCCGCCGCCGGCACCACCGCGCGGCTGCTGGAGACCGCGGGCCGCCCGGCGGCGGGCCTGCTCGGCGTGGGCGCGGCCGTGATCGGGCCCATGGACCTCACCCGCGGCATCGTCACCCGCTCCTCCATGGTGCCGCGCTGGGACGGCGTGGCCGTCGCCGAGGAACTCGGCCGACGCCTGACCCGGCTGCCCCACCCGGTGCCGGTGACCGTGGACAACGACGCCACCTGCGCCGCCTACGGCGAGCTGCTCTGGGGAGCCGCCCAGGGCGCCCGCGAACTGCTCTACCTCAAACTGCACAGCGGCATCGGCGGCGCGGTCATCAGCGGCGGGGCGCTGCGTCGCGGCGCCCGCGGCGCGGCCGGGGAGTTCGGCCACGTCTCCCTGGACCCGGACGGCCCGCTGTGCCGCTGCGGCAGCCGCGGCTGCCTGGAGACCTACGCCGGTATCCCGGCGCTGCTCGCCTCCCTGGCCCCGATGGGCCCGGACCTGACCATCGCCGCCGTGATCGACCGCATCCGGTCCGGCGACCCGGCCTGGGCCCGCGCGGTCTCCGGTCCCGGCCGCCGCATCGGGCAGGCCGTCGGCATGCTGTGCAACGCCTTCAACCCGGACCGGATCGTGATCGGCGGCCGGCTGGCCGACGCCGGGCAGCCGCTGCTGGACGAGATCGCCTCCGGGCTGCGCGGCTTCTCCCTGCCGCTCAACGCCGAGGTGGGGCTGAGCCTGGGAGCGCTGGGCGCGCAGGCCTCGGTGCTCGGCGCCGTCGGCCTGGTCCTGGCCCACGACCCGGCGGTGCCGGAGTCCACCACGGCGGACCCGGCCGGGGCCGGGCCGGGTCAGCGCCCGCCGGAGCCCCTGCCGAAGACGGTGTCCGGATAGTCCTTGAACTGGACCGACACCGTGTGCCGGTCCGAGGGCCAGTTCGGCACGGCCAGCGTCCGGGTCTCGCCCGTGCCGCGCAGGGTCTGGGCGACGGTGAGGGTGCCGTCCGCCTCCGGGGCCGCCGGCAGGTACAGATCGGCGGCGGTCAGGAACGGCACCCGGTCGAACGGCGGCAGCGCCGCGCCCAGCTCCGTCACCCCGTCGCAGCCGCGGTCGAAGACGAAGACGCCCAGGATCTGGCGCAGCGGCGGGGCGACCCCGGGGCTGAGCACCTCGGTGCCGTCGATCCGCAGCGAGTCGTCCGTGCCGGCCGCGCTGCCCGACCACCACTCCCGCTGCCGGGAGACGGTGAGCGAGGTGTGCCCGGGGCAGGCGTCCACGAAGTCCGCCACCCCGCCCGGCGGCGACACCAGCAGCCGCAGGAAGCGGTCACTGCGTTCGAACGGCTCGGTGTAGAAGTGACTGGTGCGCTCGCCCTCGCGCACGAACGCCAGCTCGTAGCGGAGCAGCCCGTGGACCGGCAGCGGGCCGAAGGAGCCGTCCGCGCCCACCCGCACCGCATGCCGCGGCCGGTGCCCCTGGCGGGCCCCGGTGGCCGGGTCCACGCGCCACACCTCCAGCCGGCCGGCCAGCCCGGTGTTCTGCGGGAACGACACCACCTTCCCCTCGATCCGCACCAGGCCGGGCGGCTGCGGCAGCACCCGGGTGGTCAGCGGCTCCCGGCCGCGCAGGAAGCGGTGGATGTGGGCGAAGCCCTCGGCCGAGGTGGCCGTCTCGGTGTGGCCCTTGTCCGGCTGGTGGATGTTGACCGCGCCGCCGATGGAGCCGTTCGGCTGGAGGCTGCCCCAGAGCGCCAGGGTGGGCACCCCGCCGGGCGGGGCGTCGGCGGAGCGGCCGTCCAGATTCACGTACCGGCGCACCTCGGCGGCCCGCGCGGGGTCGGCGAGATAGGCGTGCATCACCCGGGTGCCCCGGGAGTGGGCCACCACGTCCACCTGCGCTGCCCCGGTGCGGGCCAGGACCGCGTCGATGAAGGTCTCCAGCCCTTCGATGGCATGGGTGTCGGTCGGGACGGTGGTGTCGTACTCGTAGGCGTGCAGCAGGGAATCCGGGTAGCCGTTGGAGGAGAAGCGCTTCGCCTGCGACTGCCACTGCTGCGCCGAGCCCTGCTGGCCGTGCACGAAGACCACCGGGGCGATCCGTCCCGGGTCCGGGTGTGCGCCGTGCGCGGCCGAGGACCGCGCCGGCACGGTCAGCGCGGCGAACAGCAGCGCGGCGAGGACGGCGGCGCACAGGGGCCGCCCGGCTGCGCGGTACGTCATCGGTCCGGTCATGGGCACTCCCCATCGGGCGATCGGGCGATCGGGCCATCGGGCCGCCCTCCCGCGGGCGGCCGGCGGGAACCGCGGAACGGCCCGTGAATCTACGGCCGCGCCCGCTCCGCGGCCAGGCCCGTGCCACGAACCTGAGACCGCCGTCTCAGCCCGCGTGCAGCAGCAGTGCCCGGGCCGCCCGCTCGGTCAGCGCGAACTCCATCCGGCGGCCCACCAGCAGCTCGGCATACAGCCCCGACTCCACCACCCGGATGTAGAGGTAGGCCAGCGGGCCCAGATCGGCCGGGGCCGCCCCCGCCCAGGGCGGTGCCGCCTCCCGCGCCGGGCCGTGCCCGCCGGCGGCGGCCCCGGCGGCGGCTCCGGCCAGGATGTCCTGCTGCGCCCGTACCGCCCGCCGGTGCACCCGGCCGGCCGTCAGCAGCCGCAGCGCGGTGGCAGGTTCGGCCCGCAGGAAGGAACGGAACGGCTCGGCCCCCTCCAGCTCCCTTGCGAAGCGCCGGGTGATCTCCAGGACGCCCTCCACCCCGGGCGCCGTGCGCCGCCGGCGGGCGTGGGCCAGCGTGGCCTCGCCGAGCCGCCACAGCGCCTCGGCGAGCAGGGCGTCCCGGCTGCCCGCGATCCGGTAGAGAGTGGCCCGGCTGATGGCCAGTTCCGGCGCCAGTGCCGCCATGTCGACCGTGCCGTGCCGCAGGAAGAAGCCGGCCGCCCCGCGCACCACCGCCTCCCGGCTGACCACCCGCCGGGGTTCCGCCGCCCTGCCCATCCCGACCTCCCTGCCCGCTGTGCCGCACGTCCGCCGCGCCCCGTCGGGCCGTCCCGGACCGGGGTGCCCCGGCGCGGTCCGTACCGCCCTGCCTCCAGGGGGAGTTGTGCCCGCGATGATGATCCCGTCCGCACCATCGGCACCGGCCCGCACGGCCGTTACCATCAGTGCGACACCGGACGGCATCCCGGCGATTCCCTGCGCCGGGTCCGCGCGGCGGGCCGGCGCGGCCGGCGGGCCGACGACGAGCACCACAGCGACGACACGGGACAGACGACGCATGCCGAGCGACGAGCTTCGCCTGAGGCTCCAGGAAGCCAGGGAGCGGAAGGAATCCGAAGCCCTGCCGGTCCGGCTCTCCGCGGTGCACTGCCAGGGTTACCGGCAGGCGGAGGAGATACCGGACTGGATACCGGACCGCATCCGCAGCTTTGTGAAGGCCGGTCCGGACGGGGACACCCGGATTCCCGCGGGGACCCCGGACGAGCAGGTGGACCGGTGGATCGAGGAGTTCGCCCGGGACCACGGGCTGGGCGGGCACGTCCTGCTCAAGACCGGGATGCGGTCCTTCCCGTGGCTGGAGTGCCGGCTCCCGGACGACGGCTGGGCCGCCGTGCTGCGCTCCGCGCTCGGCGGCGACCTCTTCCTCGCCTCGGCGGACCGTACGGTGCTGGTCGTGGTCTTCGAGGAGGAACACGAGTACCTGGCCTTCGCCGCCCGCGCTCCCGCACCCGGCGCCGGCAGCGGACCCGGTCCGGACCAGGGCTGACACCCGTCTCGCGCCGTGCCGTCCCGGGCCCGCCGGTCACGGCCGGGCCCGCCCGTCACGGTCGGACGGGAGCCCTCCCCAGTGGGGGCGGAGAGTCTGGAGGGCTCCCGTCTCATCCCTCTGTTGCCGCCAACCGCGGAAAGGTTGCCGCGGCCGGCACCCGGACCGGGCACCCCGCTCCCGGGATTCCTTCGGACAGCGACACCGGCCCCGCCGCGGCGGCCCCGAGCACCACCGCGTCCGCACCGACATCCGCACCGACATCCGCACCGACATCCGTACCGACCGCGCCCGCCATGGCTGAGCCCTCGATCCCGNTACCGACCGCGCCCGCCATGGCTGAGCCCTCGATCCCGCCCAGCTGTCACACCGGCATTCCGCGGGTTCCGCAGCCGGGCGACGGGGGCGAGCCGGACTTCGTCGACGGCGAGCGCCGCGGGAGCGGGGGCCGGACGGGGTGTGCGGGGTGTGCGGCCCCGGGCCGGCGCCCGGGCGTTCCGGCGGTCGTCGTCCACGGCCGCCGGAACGCCAGCCTCCCCGGCTCCCGGAACCCCTCCGGGCGCGACCGGTCCATCCCCACGGACCGGACGAGTGCGAGCGGGAGCCCTCCTCCTGGGGGGCGACGATGGAGGGCTCCCGTTCCACCCGTGAGTCGCCGCCGTGCTCGAAAAGGTTGCTGCCCGGCGAAGAAATCTTCTCCGTCCGTGAGTGGTGACGGTGCGTGGCGCGGGGGAGGGGCCGCCGTTGCTCCCCGGCGGAGCGCGGAGCGCCGAAGGACGGCAGGGGCGCACGCCCACGACGTGCGGCGGCGGGGCGGGACGGGGGAAGACGGACAGCGGTCCCGTCCGGGAAAGTCCGGGCGGGAGCCGCGCCGGTCCCGGTGCCGGGGGAGGTCAGCGCGGATCGGGGGGATCGGGCGCGGGGGTGAGGGCGGCGGAGAGGTCGCACACGGCTTCGCGGCTGTCCTGGCTGGTCTTGCTGATCAGGTTCGCCACGTGCTTCTCCACGGTGCGCGGCGAGATGTGCAGGCGGCGGGCGATGTCCTTGTTGCCGAGGCGCTCGCGCAGCAGCTGGAACACCTCCCACTCGCGTACCGTCACCCCCTGCGCCCGCAACTGGAGCGGGATGCGGTCGGTGCCCGTGCGGTGCTGGTGCACCGGGGCACCGACCTGCCGCAGCAGGGCCCGGCAGGCGCCCGCCGCGGTGACGATCGCCGACTCCTGGAAGAAGTGCTCGGCGCGCCGCAGCCAGCCCACCGGATCGCCCCAGCCCGCGGACATGGCCTCCTCGGCCAGCAGCCGCAGCCCCAGGTGGCGGGCGGTGGGATACGGTTCGGCGGCCTCCTGGGCACGGCGGACGGCGGCCAGCGCCCGGTCCGGCCGGCCCTCGCGGCCCAGCAGCACGGCGTCGGCGAGCAGCGTGAACTGCCGGTTCCAGCGCATCCGGCCGGCCGCGGTGTCCGCCAGCCGCCGGAACTCCTCCCGGCCTGCGGTGCCGGCCAGTACGTGCAGCAGCAGCCCGAGGCCGTGCCGCCCGCCGAGGTGGAAGACGGACGGGTTGGCCTCCTCCATGGCGATCAGGGCGGCGAGCTCGCGCCGGGCACCGGGCCGGTCCTCCTCCAGCAGCGCGCAGAAGACCCGGGCCAGCCCGATGGCCAGGGCCTCCTCCTGCGCGCCCTTGACGTTCCAGTGCTCGAACTCGCCCAGCTCCCGCTCCATGGCCGCCCGGTCCGCGCGGTGGGCGGCGGCGGTGGCACGCGCCATCAGCACGTAGCGGACGATCGGCGCCAGCCGCATCCGGGCGGTGGTGGACAGGCATTCCTCACTGTCGCGCAGCGCCTCGGCGAAGCGGCCCCGCAGCACCGCGTGCAGCAGCAGGATGGCGTCCACGGTGTACATCACGGTGACCGCGCCGAGACGTTTCGCCTCGGCGCGGGCCGAGGCCAGACCCTGGGGATCGCCCTCCGCCAGCCAGCGGTCGCCGCCGATGCGCACCAGCGCGTACATCCGCTGGATCGGCAGGTCGTGCTTCTCGGCCAGCCGCAGCGCCTGCCGGGAGCAGGAGGTCGCCTCGGCCAGATCGCGGCGGCGGGCCAGGACCCCCAGCATCTGCCATGCCTCGCAGGCCACCTGCGGCAGCCGGTGGCGCTCGGCCGCCTCCACCGCCCGCCGCGCAAGCGCCTCGGCGTGCCGGGTGCGGTCCGGGCCCGGGGTGTCGAGCGCCAGATAGGCGGCGACCACGTCGATGGGCGCGGTGTGCCGCTCGTCCGGGTCCGGCCCCAGCAGCGAACGCGCCTGCTCGATCTGGTCGTTGCCCTCCGCCCACCGCCCGGCGATATGGGCCGCCTTGGCGAGCTTGGTGTGCAGCGCGGCCACCCGGGGGGCGCTCAGGCCGGCCCGCACCAGCTCCCGGGCGCTGCCCGCCAGGCTGTAGGCGCGGGTGAAGTCCCCGGCCTCGGCCAGCGCCGGGATGAGCCCCTCCAGCGCCTCCGCCCGGGCCGCCGGGTCGGCCGGGCCGGTGCCGTCGGCCAGCAGGTTCTGGGCCCGCCCCAGCAGCGAGATGGCGGAGCCGACCGCGCCGTCGGCCAGTGCCCGCCGGCCGGCCGTGGTGAACAGCCGGCCGGCCCGTGAGGAGTTCCCGGCGGCGGCGTGCAGGCCGGCGGCCAGCGGGCACCACTCGCCGGGCAGCTCCGGGTGGATCGCCTCGATCGCCTCGGCGGCCTGCTGCGAGAGCTCGGCCCGGCTGATGGGGGTGAGCTGGGCGAGCATCGCCTCGACCGTGAGCGGGTGCCGGAAGGCGTACCAGTCCGGTGCGGGTTCGTCGGCGACCACGAGCTGGGCGGCCACCCCGGCGTGCAGGTGGCTGAGCAGGCTGCGGTCGTCCAGGCCGGTGATGCGCTGGAGCACCGAGAGGGAGAAGCGGCGGCCCAGCACGGCCGCGGCCGAGAGCAGCATGGTGGCCTGCGGGCCCAGCCGGTCGATGCGGTGCACGGTGCCCCACATCAGCGCGCTGGCCACCTCGCTGCGCAGATCGCCCACCGCGCGCCAGCCGTCCTCGGAGCGCACCAGCGCGCCGCTGCTGAGCATGGACTGGAGCAGCTCCTCGACCAGGAAGGGGTTGCCCACGCTGTCGCTCCACAGCCGGTCCAGGGCCTCGCCCGGCACCTGGTCGGGCGGAACGTCCAGGCAGGAACCGGCCATCCGGGCCACATCGGTCCGCCGGAGCAGCGGCAGCCGCAGCAGGGTGCCGGCCCGGCGGCGGGCCGCGGCACGGGCCAGCTCCATCGCCGGGCACGCCTCCACCCGGACCGTGGCCAGGACCAGCACCGGCAGATGGGCCAGATTGTCGGTGAGGTACTCGATGACGGCGAGGGTCTCCGTGTCGGCGTCGTGCAGGTCCTCCATCACCAGCAGCGTGCCGCGGTTCCGGCCCAGGGCCGCCAGCAGCCGCAGCAGCGCCTCGCCCAGCACCACCATGGAGGTGTTGTCGTTGGTGCCGTCACCGGTCGCTTCGCCCAGGTCGGGCACCAGACGTCCGAGGACCGGCTGGTAAGGGGCCAGGTGCGGATCGTCCAGCGCCTCCAGGGGCTCGGCACCGCGGAACAGCGGCAGCAGCGCCTCGGCCAGGGGCCGCAGCGGCACCACCGGGCCGATGGTGCTGCTGCGGCCCCGGAGCACGCACATGCCCTGATCGAAGGCCACGCCGGCGGTCTCGGCCGCCAGCCGGGACTTGCCGATCCCGCCCTCGCCGGCCAGGAAGACGGCGTGTCCTCGGCTGCGTGCAGTGCCGTTCAGCATGTCGCTGAGGAAGGTGACTTCTTGTTCCCTGCCGACAATCTCCGCTGCACGTACAGCCATGTGAGGGATCGTAGCGGCAGAACGCGCAGAGATGGAGAGCGCGAATCAGTGGTGACCGAGGCGTCAGACGATGGAAACCGTGGTGTCGATTCCCCCAAAGGTCGCGATAACCCCGCTGCCGACCGTGAGCCCGGCGAGCACCCGGACCCCGGCGCAGACACGGTTTCTGCCGAAGAGGGCCATCTTCCCCGCGGGTTCCTCCCCGGGCTCCCCGCGGTCTTCGGCGAGGTCTTCGGCGAGGTCTTCGGACACCGCCGCGGGTTCTGCGGCCTCGGCGGCGGCCTCGGCGGTGGCCTCGGCGGTGGCCTCGGGGGTGGCGGCGGTGGTCTCCGCGGGGGCGGCGGGGACGGCCGGGTCGGTGGACGGCAGGGCGGACGGTTCCATCGGGGCTCCTTGACCGGTCATGAGGGTGCCTCTCCTGGGACAGGGGGAAGGGCAGAGCGGGCAGAGGACAGGACGGGCAGGACGGGCAGGACGGGCGGGACGGGCGGGCGGGGACTCAGGTCTCCGTCGGGTCCGGGGCGGGACGGGCAGCCGGAGCCGCAGGGGCACCGGCGGCCGGGGGCGGGACGGACGGATCGAGCAGCAGAACGGACGGCACGGTGGCCGGGAAGGCCGTCCGGAGCAGGGCGTAGCCGATGCCGGACAGGCCGCTGAGCAGCCCCGGGGACGGCAGCCGGCCGGGGGTGCCGCAGCCGTGCCCGTGCTGCTGGAGGGAACCGAGCAGCAGACCGGTGCGCCGGGCGAGCCCGGGACCGTCCGTGCCCAGAGCGGTGAGCGCCTCCAGGACGCCGAACTCGCCGTGGCACAGGCTCAGATCGGCCTGCGGCGAGGTGCCGGCCAGCAGGCGGGCGCAGCGGGCCGCGTCGTCCGCGGCGAGCAGCGGACCGTCCCCCCGGTCCCCCGGGTCCGGCGGGTGCGGGGCGGAGGCGGCGGCCAGGGCGATCCCGGCCAGGCCGGAGCACCAGGCCGCCGGGTGCTCCCCGGCCGTGCCCGCCGCCACGGCATCGCGCAGCAGCGTGGTCGCCAGCGGCGCGGGCCGGCCGGTGCGTCCCGCGTGCCGGGCCAGCGCCCAGCCGATGCCGGCGTCGCCGTGCGCGAAGCCCAGCGGGTGGGGCG
>NZ_WTLH01000144.1 GCF_011421595.1 Streptomyces sp. YIM 98790
GCCCGGCCGGTGCGGCGGCACCGGCCGGGCGGGCGGGGGCCGCGGCGGACTCCGCGGTGCCGGCGGTGGGCGGCAGTCCGGATCTGGTCATCTGCGGGACCGGGCGGCGGGCCGCTCAGACCATCCCGACTTCCTGGAGCATGGCCAGGGTCTCCTCCAGGGAGTCCAGGTCGGTGAGGTCGATCTCCGGAGCCTCCAGGGACTCCAGCGGCGGCAGGTCGTCGTTGGGGCTGGTGACGCCGGCGGCCAGCGGGTATTCGTTGGTCTCCTCGGCGAAGTAGGTCTGGGCCTCCTCGGAGAGGAGGAAGTCCACGGCCTTCTGGGCGGCCTCCTGCTGGCCGCCGTGTGCGGTGATCGCCACGCCGGCCACGTTGACCAGGGCACCCGGGTCACCGCCGGGCAGGAAGTGCAGCCGGGCGTTGATGTTCTCCCGGCCGACCTCGGCGGCCTTGTTGTACCAGTAGTAGTGGTTGACCAGGCCGAGGGCGATCTCGCCGTTGTCCACGGCGTCCACGATGGGGGTGTTCTTCTCGTAGACCTCGGCGCCGTTGGCCTTGAGGCCGGTGAGCCACTGCCGGGTGGCGTCGTCGCCCTCCAGCACCCGCATGGCGGTCACGAACGACTGGAAGGAGGCGTTGGCGGGGGCGTAGCCGACCCGGCCCTGCCACGTGGGGTCGGTCAGTTCGTGGACGGAGGCGGGAAGTTCGCTCTCCTCGACCTGCCGGGGGTCGTAGATGATCACGCGGGAGCGGCCGGAGAGGCCGACCCAGTCGCCGGCGAAACCGCGGAAGGCCGGCTCCACCTCGTCCAGGGTCTGTCCGGGGAGCGGCTCCAGCAGTCCGGCCTTGGACAGGGCGCCCAGGGCGCCGGCGTCCTGGGAGAGGAACAGCCCGGCCTTGGTGCGCTCGCCCTCCTCCAGTATCTGGGCCGCGAGTTCGGCGCTGTTGCCGTACCGGATGGTGACCTCGGTGCCGGTGGCCTCCTCCAGCCGCTTCAGCAGCGGGTCGACCAGGGACTCGTGGCGTCCGGAGTAGATCACCAGTCCGTCGCCGTCACCCCCGGAGGAGTCTTCGCCGCCGCAGGCCGCGGCAGCGGGCAGGAGCAGGGCCACGCCCGCGAGGGCGGCGGCCATTCGGCGGTGACGGCGCATGGTGCTGGGCCTTTCTGAAGCTGTCGCCCCGGGCGGGGCACCCGAAGCACCCTATTTGTAAGGGAAGGCTTACCTAAGCGTCAACTCGCCCGCGGCCACCATACGATCACGTTTCCGCACCATGGCCCCGGACACCGTCCGGGACACCGGCCCGGGCCGCCGGGGCCCGCGTGCTGCCGGGGCACTGTCGGTGCGGTAGGGCATCATCCGGGGTGTGAACCGACGACTGATGCTGCTGGACACCGCGTCGCTGTACTTCCGTGCCTACTTCGGCGTGCCGGAGACGGTCCGGGCGCCGGACGGCACCCCGGTCAACGCGGTCCGCGGCCTGCTGGACTTCATCGCCCGCCTGGTGCAGGACCGCCGCCCGGACGCCCTGGCCGCCTGCATGGACGAGGACTGGCGCCCGCAGTGGCGGGTGGATCTCATCCCCTCCTACAAGGCCCACCGGGTGGCCGAGGAGGTGCCCGGCGGCGCCGATGTGGAAGAAGTGCCGGACACCCTCACCCCGCAGGTTCCGGTGATCGAGCAGGTGCTGGACGCCATCGGCATCGCCCGCCTGGGCGCCCCCGGCTACGAGGCGGACGACGTGATCGGCACCCTGGCCGCCCGCGCCACGGGCCCGGTGGACATCGTCACCGGCGACCGGGATCTCTTCCAGCTGGTGGACGACGACCGCCAGGTGCGGGTGCTGTTCCCGCGCAAGGGCGTGGGCGACTGCGACCTGGTCACCGACCGGGCGCTCCGCGAGCGCTACGGCGTCACCGCGGCCCAGTACGCCGACTTCGCCGTGCTGCGCGGCGACCCGAGCGACGGCCTGCCCGGGGTGAAGGGCATCGGCGAGAAGTCCGCCGCCCAGCTGCTGGCCGAGCACGGGGACCTGGCCGCGGTGCGCAGGGCCGCCGCCGACCCGGCCTCCCGGATCACTCCGGCCCGCCGCCGGAACCTGGCCGCGGCCGCCGGATATCTCGAGGTCGCGCCCACGGTCGTCCGGGTGGCCGCGGACGTGCCGCTGCCCGACACCGACCTCCGGCTGCCCGCCGCTCCGCGCGACCCGGAGGCGCTCCGGGCCCTGGACGGGCGCTGGGGCCTGGGCGGCTCCCTGACCCGCCTGCTGGCCGCGCTCCCCCGCTGATCCCCGGCGCCGCGCCCCCGGTACGGGCGCGGGCCCGGGTACGGGCTCCGCGGCTCCGTCGGCCGGGCGGCGCCCGCGCCCGTGGGCCCGCGGGTGCCGCTCAGCCGACGGAGGAGTAGGCGACGACGCCGCGGAGTATGGCGTCCACGGCCTTGCGGGCGGTGGCGCGGACGGTGCTGTTCTCCTCCGGCGCGGCGGCGGCGATCTGGCCCAGCACGTCGACGACCTGCTTGCACCAGCGCACGAAGTCACCGGCCGGCAGCTCGCTGTCGCGCAGCACCGCGTCCAGCCCGTGCCCCTTGGCCCAGCGGTGGACGGGCCGGGCGAAGCCCAGATCCGGCTCCCGCTGCCCCACCCCGGAGGAGGCGCTGATCCGGTGCCGCTCCTCCAGGGCGTCCAGCCGGCCCCAGATCCGCACCATCTCGCTCAGCGCCTGCCGGGTCCGGCCCTCGGGCAGGTCCGGCGGCATCACGTCGTCCGACCGGGCCTCGTAGACCAGGGCGGAGGCGCAGGCGGCCAGCTCGGCCGGCCCCAGTCCTTCCCACACCCGGTGCCGCAGGCACTCACTGGCCAGCAGATCCAGCTCGCAGTAGATCCGGGCCAGTTTGCGCCCCTCCGGGGTGACCTCGTCGCCGTGCAGATAGTCCAGCTCGGTCAGCACCCCGGTGACCTTGTCGAAGGTGCGGGCGATGGTGTTGGTCCGGCCGGCGATCCGGCGCTGGAGCTGCTGGGTGTCCCGCTCCAGGCGGTGGTAGCGCTCCGCCCAGCGGGCGTGGTCCTCACGCTCGGCGCAGCCGTGGCACGGATGCGCCCGCAGGGCCTCCCGCAGCCGCGCGATCTCACGGTCGTCGGCCGCGGCGGACCGCTCCCGCCGGTGCCGCCGCGGCTCGTAGTGCCCCGCCTTGGTGCGCAGGGCCGAGGCCAGATCCCGCCGCGAGTGCGGGGAACGCGGGTTGAACGACCGGGGAATGCGCATCCGGTCCATGGGCTCCACCGGGACCGGGAAGTCGGCCGAGTTCAGCCGCTTCACCTGGCGCTGCTCGGTGAGCACCAGCGGACGCGGGCCCTCCAGCCGCTCCGCCGCGGCGGCGCCCCGCCCGTCCCGGTGCCGGTGCCGGGGGCTGCGGCCGTCCGGCAGCCCCGGGTCCAGCACCAGCGCCAGACCGGCGAACTTGCCGGTGGGGACGTGGATGATGTCTCCCGGCCGGAGCCGCTCCAGGGCGTCCGCGGCGGCGGCCCGGCGCAGCGCCACGCCCTGCCGGGCCAGCTCGGCCTCGCGGTCCTTCAGCGCGCGGCGCAGCCCGGCGTACTCCTCGAAATCCCCCAGATGGCAGGTCATGGCCTCGCGGTAGCCCTTGAGGCCCTCCTCGTTGCGCTGCACGTCCCGGGAGATGCCCACCACCGAGCGGTCGGCCTGGAACTGGGCGAAGGAGGTCTCCAGCAGCTCCCGGGAGCGGTGCCGCCCGAACTGGGAGACCAGATTGACCGCCATGTTGTACGAGGGCCGGAAGGAGGAGCGCAGCGGATAGGTGCGGGCGCCGGCCAGCCCGGCCAGCGCCACCGGGTCCATGCCGCGCTGCCAGAGCACCACGGCATGGCCCTCGACGTCGATGCCGCGCCGCCCGGCCCGACCGGTGAGCTGGGTGTACTCGCCGGGGGTGATGTCGGCGTGGGTCTCGCCGTTCCACTTGACCAGTTTCTCCAGCACCACGGAACGCGCGGGCATGTTGATGCCGAGCGCCAGGGTCTCGGTGGCGAAGACCGCCTTGACCAGTCCCTTGGCGAACAGCTCCTCGACCACCTCCTTGAAGGTGGGCAGCATGCCGGCATGGTGCGCGGCCACCCCGCGCTCCAGCCCCTCCAGCCATTCGAAGTACCCCAGCACGTGCAGGTCCTCGTCGGGGAGCACGGCGGTGCGCTCCTCCACGATCTGCCGCACCCTGGCGCGCTCGCCCGCGTCGTTCAGCCGGAGCCCGGCGACCAGGCACTGCTGGACGGCGGCCTGGCAGCCGGCCCGGCTGAAGATGAAGGTGATGGCGGGCAGCAGGCCCTCGGCGTCCAGCCGCTCGATGACCTCGACCCGGCTGGGCGTCCAGATCCGGGCCCGCTGGCGCCGCTCCCGCTCCCGGTCGGCCTCCCGGCGCGGGCCTCCCCGCCCGCCCCGGTACGCCGGGCGCGCCCACTCGCTGCGTGCCAGCCGCTCCAGGTCGGGGTTGACCTGGCGGCGGCCGTTCTTCTCCTCGAAGAGGTCGTACATCCGGCGGCCGGCCAGCACGTGCTGCCACAGCGGCACCGGCCGGTGCTCGGAGACGATGACATCGGTGTCGCCGCGCACGGTGTCCAGCCAGTCGCCGAACTCCTCGGCGTTGGACACGGTGGCGGAGAGCGAGACCAGGGTCACCGACTGCGGAAGGTGGATGATCACTTCCTCCCAGACCGCGCCGCGGAAGCGGTCGGAGAGGTAGTGCACCTCGTCCATCACCACATAGCCCAGGCCGTCCAGGGTGGCGGAGCCGGCGTAGAGCATGTTCCGCAGCACCTCGGTGGTCATCACCACCACCGGGGCGTCGGGGTTGACGGTGTTGTCGCCGGTCAGCAGGCCGACACGGGTGGAGCCGTACCGCCTGACGAGATCGCCGTACTTCTGGTTGGACAGCGCCTTGATGGGTGTGGTGTAGAAGCATTTGCGGCCCCGGGCCAGGGCCAGGTGGACGGCGAACTCGCCGACCACCGTCTTGCCCGAGCCGGTGGGGGCCGCGACCAGCACGCCCTTGCCGGCCTCCAGAGCCTGGCACGCCTCGACCTGGAAGAGGTCGAGCGGGAAGTCGTAGAGCTCGCGGAAGGCGGCCAGCTCGGTGGCCTGGTCCGCCGCTCGCCTGCGCGCCTCGGCGTAGCGCTCGGCAGGGGACAGTTCCTCGGTCATCGTGTCTTCGAGCCTACCGGTCGGGACGGACAGACGGGCGGTCGCCGGTGAAGCGGGCCCGGGCCGGTGCCCCCGGCCCGGGCTCAGGTCGTCCCGGCTCAGGTCACGTCGTCGAAGCCGCGCGGCCGGCGCTCCGCGCCGGTGTCCCCGGCCGGGCCGACCTCCTCGGGCGCGCCGAGCGCGGACGGGGTGAGGTCCAGGTCGGAGGCCTCGTCCGGGCTGAGCCCGCCGTCCGGGTCGCGGCGGCGGCGCCGGTAGTCGTTGAGCAGCGAGATGCCGGTGGCGAGGAAGTACAGCCCGGTCACCGGCACGGCCAGCGCCACCATGGACATCACATCGGTCGGGGTGACCGCCGCGGCGAAGATGCAGATGCCCAGCACCATGCCCCGCCACCAGCCGAGCATCCGCTTTCCGGTGACCACGCCGCCGAGGTTGAGCATCACCAGGATCAGCGGCAGCTCGAAGGCCACGCCGAAGGCAATGGCCATCCGCACGGTGAGGTCGAGGATGTCGGAGACGTCGACCAGGTTCCGGGCGTCGTCCGCGGTGAACTGGAGCAGCACCGGAATGGCCCGGGGCAGCAGCCAGTGGGCGAAATACACGCCGGCCAGGAACAGCGGCACTCCCACGGCGACCACCGCGCGGGTGTACTTCTTCTCGTGCTGGTGCAGACCGGGCGCGACGAATGCCCAGAACTGGTAGATCCACACCGGTGAGGCGATCACCACGCCGGCCAGCATCGACACCTTGATGTAGGTGGTGAACGGCGAGGTCAGGCCCTGCTGGACCACGGTGGCACAGCCACCGCCGGTGGCCGCGGCGGCCTCCTCCTCGGTGCACAGCGGCAGCGGCGAGGTGAGGATGTTCATGATGTCCTTGGCGAACACCATGGCGACGGCGGTGACCACGAGGATCGCAAGAACGGCGACGGCGAGCCGGTTGCGCAGCTCGCGCAGGTGCTCCGCGAGCGGCATCCGCCCCTCGGGGTCCCTCTCCCTTTTCGGCTTCCGGCCCTGTGCGGCCCTGCGGGCGGACTTCAGCACCCCTGGTCCTATCTCCTCCGCCGGCCGGTCCTTTCCCGGCCGGCCCCTGACGGCAGCGGTGGTTCGGCGGTGGCGCCGGGATCAGCCCTGGGTGGTGTTCCTGGGCTCCTCCACCGGCCGGCTGGAGACGTCGCCGGGGGCGGCCTTGATGGTGCGCTGCGCGGACGGGGTGTCCTCCGTCTCCGGGGACGCGGACGCCTGCCCGTCACTCTTCATGGCACTGGTCTCGCTCTTGAGAATGCGCAGGGACTTGCCCAGCGCGCGCGCCGTGTCCGGAAGCCGCTTCGCACCGAAAATGAGAACGATGACGGCAAGGATGATGACGATCTGCCACGGTCCGATCTGGCCCATAATTCCGTCTACCTTCTCACTCCGGGATTGGCTCCGGGACGGTTTCGCTCTTTCCGCGGTCCCGGGCGGGGATGCTCCCGCCGGTCCGCACGCGCTGCAATCTTAACGCTGAAGGGTGAACACAAAGCAATGCCCAGGCGTACCGTCCAGGCGCGGAAAACGCCTCAGCCCCGGCCGTCCCGGCGCCGTTCCCGCAGCCGGCCGCCGCTCCCGGCGAGCGGCAGCGCGGCCCGCTCCAGGTCCTCGGCGGCCAGGGCGATCCGCTCGGCGCCGTCCCCCACCGCCTTCGCCAGGCGGCGCACCTCCAGCGCCACCCGTACCGCCAGCACCCCCAGCACGGCGACTCCGGCGAAGGCGAGGAAGAGATGGAGCATCGGCCAGAACATGGTGCGCAGCCTAGCCGAGCGCGGCGGGCGCTCCGGTCAGACCGGCCCCAGCTCCTCGTAGGCGGCCAGGGCGGCGCGGGCCGCGTCCCGGGCGGAGACCGCCAGCTCGGCCGGCTCCACCACCCGGCCGTCCGGCCCCAGCCGCAGCACCAGCCGGCGCAGCGTGTGCGGGTCCGGGGTGCGCAGGGTCACCCGCAGGCCGCCGTCCGGCAGCTCCTCGGCCGCGTCATAGGGGTAGTACTCGGTGATCCAGCGACCGCCCAGGCCGACCTCGATCACCACCTCCGGGTCGTCCGGCGAGGGCTGGACCAGGCCGGCGCTGAGGTCGCGCGGCTCCAGCGGCGGCGGATCGGCCGGGGTGTCCAGCAGCTCGAGGTGCGCGACCCGGTCCAGCCGGAATATCCGGCGGCCCTCGGACCGGCGGCACCAGGCCTCCACATAGGTGTGGCCCACGGCGAACAGCCGGATCGGGTCGATCTCGCGCTCGGAGAGCTCGTCCCGCCCGGGTGAGTAATAGCGGATGCGCAGCCGCCGCCGCTCGGCGATGGCGCGGTCCACATCGGCGAACACGCTGCCCTCGGACTCGAAGGTCACCGAGAGCCGGGCGCCCGCCACGGCGCTCTCCCCGGCCGCCGCCTCCAGCTTGGCGGTGGCCCGCAGCAGCGCCTCCCGGTCGCTCTCCCGCAGCCCGGGCAGGGTGGCCACGGCACGCGCCGCGACCAGCAGGGCCGTCGCCTCGTCGGCGGCCAGCCGCAGCGGCTCGCCGGCCGAGGAGTTCACCGCGGCGGCGTTGTACCACCAGATGTGCTCGCCGTCGGTGTCGATGTCCAGCAGGTCGCCGCCGCGGAAGCTGGTGCCGCACAGCGGCAGCACCTGCAGGTCGGAGATCAGCTCCTCCTCGGTGATGCCGAAGGCGCGGGCCACGTCGTCCACCCGGGCACCGGGCCGGTCCCGCAGATAGGTGACCAGGGACAGCAGCCGCCTGGTGCGGTCGATGGCGTTGGTCGCCATAACGGTGATGCTCCCCCTCAGCCCTTGGCCACGGCGCGCAGCCGCTCCACCACGTCGGCCCGCAGCTCGGCGGGCTCCAGCACCAGTACGTCCGGCCCGAACTCGGCCAGCCAGGAGCCCAGCCCGTGCCCGTAGGGAATCTCCAGCTCGTCCCACTCGGCGTTCAGCGGACGGCAGGACAGGGCCCGGGCGCGCAGCGGGTAGCCGGAGCCGCAGCGCAGCCGGATCCGGGCCCGGTCGGTGGCGTTCTCCCCGGCCCAGGCGGCGACCGCCTCGCGCACCGCCACCTGGCTGGGCACCGGCACGGTGAAGGCGCCGGAGCGGGAGCGCACCTTGCCGTCGATCCGGGAGAGCCGGAAGACCCGCTTGTCGCCGCGGTCCCGGTCCCAGCCGGCCAGATACCAGTGGCCGCGCCAGCACTCCAGGGCCCAGGGCTCCACCTGCCTGATCTCGGTGCGCACGGCATTGGACTTGCGGTAGCCGAAGGTGACCGGACGCCGGTCCCGGCAGGCCAGCATCAGCGGTTCGAAGGCCGCCTCGCCGGCCGGTACCCGCGGCTCCAGGGCGTTGGACCGCTCCTGGCCGTCATCGGCCAGCGGCATGCCGGCCGCGCGCAGCTTCTGCAGGGCACCGCTGGCCGCCCCGGCCAGCCTCGCCTGCTGCCAGACCTTGGCGGCCAGGCTGAGCGCGGCGGACTCGGCCACGTCCAGGGTGATGGGCGGGAGCCGGTTGGAGTCCCGGCGGGCCATGTAGCCGACCTCGCCGTCCAGCGACTCGACGGTGTCGATCACCATGCCCAGCTCACGCAGATCGTCCTTGTCGCGCTCGAACATGCGGTTGAACGCGTCCTCGCTGCCGGCCTCGATGTACGCCTCGATGGAGGACCGCAGCTCCCGCTTGGTCAGCGGGCGTGCCGTCCCGCGCAGGCACAGCGCCAGATTCATCAGCCGCTCGGCCTTGGCAATGGCCATCGACCCGCCGCCCTCCTCCTGCCGGATTCCGACACTGACCGTACCGCCATCGGGACGGCGGGCAAAAGCGCGGGCCCGCCCCCTGTGGACGGGCCCGCGCCGGGCCGGCGGCCGGGGCTGCCGGCCGGGTGACCCACCGGTCAGACGGCGACCAGGTCGCAGACGAAGATCAGGGTCTCGTCCGGCCCGATCACATTGCCCGCGCCGCGGCTGCCGTAGGCCAGGTGCGGCGGGATGGTCAGCTGACGGCGCCCGCCGACCTTCATGCCCTGGATGCCCTGGTCCCAGCCGGGGATGACGCGTCCGGCACCGAGCTGGAAGCGCAGCGGCGCGCCGCGGTTCCAGCTCGCGTCGAACTCCTCGCCGGTGCTGAACGCCACGCCGACGTAGTGCACCGCCACGTTGGCACCCGCCTGGGCGACCGGGCCGTCGCCCTCCCAGATGTCCTTGATCTCCAGCTCGGCCGGCGGCTCTCCTCCGGGGAAGTCGACCTCGGGCTTGCTGTTCTGCACTGCTTCTCTCCTCGCTGTGGTGGCTGTGGAGCCTGTGGTGCTGTAGTGCTGCTGAGATGCCCGGCTCAGATGCCCGGCTGGGGTGCCCGGCTGGGGTGCCCGGCTGTGCGGACGGGACCGCCCCGTCAGACGGCGTCGAGGATGTCGACGACGAAGACCAGGGTCTGGTCGGCGAGCTCGTGCGCCGGCTCGGCGCCCTCCTCGGTGACGCCGTAGGCCTTGTCCGGCGGGATGACCAGCAGCACCCGGTCGCCGACGTGCTTGCCGACCAGGGTCTCGTCCCAGCCCGCGATCACTCCGCCGGCGCCGATCGGGAACTTGCTGGCGCCGCCGTGGTCCCAGGAGGAGTCGAACTTCTCGCCGTCGCTCCACTTGACGCCGGTGTACTGGACGATCAGCTGCTGGTTGGCCTTGACCTCGGCACCCTCGCCCGCGATCAGCACCTGCTCCTCGATCCCGGCGGGCGGCTCCTCGCCCTCCGGGATGGTGATGGTGGCCGCCTCCGGCTTGTCGGCCTGCACCTCGGGCATGCCCGGCCCGGCCGCCGCCTGCTCGCCCTCGACCATGCCCTGCGGGTCGATCACGGTGACGATGTCGTAGACGAAGACGACGCTGTCGCCCGGCTCGAAGCCCACGTTCTCGGCGACCGCGCCGATCAGTTCGGCGGCGTCGCCCTGGATGACCACCCGGCTGCCCTCGGTCTTGCCGACCAGCGGGTCGAGCACAGCCAGCGGCAGCAGGTCCTCCTTGCCCATCTGGAGCGCGGCGTAGACCGGTTCGGCGCTCTCCGGGTCCGCGGTCTCACCCTCCGCGGTGCGCGGCTGCCAGGTGTTGACGAGGTCCTCCTCGTCCTCCTTCAGGCCCCGGGCGAGCAGGCTGACCCGCAGGTAGTCGCTCTCCCCCACGACCGGGCCGTCGCCCTCCTCCAGCACCGTGACCACGGTCTCGCTGCTGGTCTCGGCGCCGTCCGGGACCTCGATGGCGGGCTCCTCGCCCACTGCTCCGGTGACCGTGGCCAGCGGCCAGGGCTTGTTCTCGCTCTCCTTGGCCTCCTGGCTCTCCTCGGCATCCGCCGAGCCTTCGGATTCCGAGCCGCACGCGGCGGTCAGGAGCAGTACCGGAACGGCGAGCGCCGCGGCCAGGCGGCGGGCCGTCCTCGTCGGACGGGTCGGGCGCTTGATGGGAATCATCGGTCCAATTTCGCGGTAGGGAGGGTCGGGGCGGGACTCCCGCTGGTCCCGCCCAACCCTACGGCCTCACCGCCCGGACCGGGACGGCCGACCGGCAGGCGCACCGCCCGGGCTCCCGCGTCCGGCATCCGGCGTCCCGGCTCACATGCCGGCGATCAGCTTCTCCACCCGCTCGTCCACCGAGCGGAACGGGTCCTTGCAGAGCACCGTCCGCTGCGCCTGGTCGTTGAGCTTCAGGTGCACCCAGTCGACCGTGAAGTCCCGGCGCTGCTCCTGGGCGCGGCGGATGAAGTCGCCGCGCAGCCGGGCCCGGGTGGTCTGCGGGGGCACCGACTTGGCCTCGAAGATCTTCAGGTCGTTGCACACCCGCAGGGCCTGGCCGCGCCGCTCCAGCAGGTAGTACAGGCCGCGGCGGCGGTGGATGTCGTGGTACGCGAGGTCTATCTGGGCGACCCGCGGGTGCGACATGGTGAGGTTGTTCCTGGCCCGGTACCGCTCGATGAGCTGGTACTTCATCACCCAGTCGATCTCGGTGTTGATCTTGTCGAGCTCCTGGTTGCGGATGGCGTCCAGGGTGCGGCCCCACAGTTCCAGCACCCGGGCGATGGTGCCGCTGTTGATGCCGCGGCGCTCGCAGAAGTCCAGCGCCTTCTCGTAGTACTCCTGCTGGAGCTCCAGGGCGGAGGCCTCGCGGCCGGTGGCCAGCCGCACCTTGCGCTGTCCCGTTATGTCGTGGCTGACCTCGCGGATGGCCCGGATCGGATTCTCCAGGGTGAGGTCGCGCATCACCGTGCCCGCCTCGATCATCCGCAGCACCAGATCGGTGGCGCCGACCTTGAGCAGCATGGTGGCCTCGGACATGTTGGAGTCGCCGACGATCACGTGCAGCCGGCGGTAGCGCTCGGCGTCCGCGTGCGGCTCGTCCCGGGTGTTGATGATGGGACGGGACCGGGTGGTGGCCGAGGAGACGCCCTCCCAGATGTGCTCGGCGCGCTGGCTGACGCAGAAGACCGCGCCGCGCGGGGTCTGCAGCACCTTGCCGGCCCCGCAGATGAGCTGCCGGGTGACCAGGAACGGGATCAGCACGTCGGCCAGCCGGGAGAACTCTCCGTGCCGGGCCACCAGGTAGTTCTCGTGGCAGCCGTAGGAGTTCCCGGCCGAGTCGGTGTTGTTCTTGAACAGGTAGACGTCGCCGGCGATGCCCTCCTCGTGGAGGCGGCGCTCGGCATCGACCAGCAGGCCCTCCAGGATGCGTTCGCCGGCCTTGTCGTGGGTGATCAGCTCGATGACGTTGTCGCACTCGGGCGTGGCGTACTCCGGATGCGAACCGACATCCAGGTACAGCCGGGCCCCGTTCCGCAGGAACACATTGCTGCTGCGGCCCCATGACACGACGCGGCGGAAGAGGTACCGCGCGACCTCGTCCGGGGACAGCCGACGCTGCCCCCGGAAGGTACAGGTGACGCCGTACTCGTTTTCCAGCCCGAAGATTCGGCGGTCCATGCAGTGAACATTACGCCCGACGGTCTCTTCTGAAACCGGCTTTCCTCCGGCGTTGCGATCATTTTCCCGGCGGCGGCGGTTCCGGCGGGCCCGCGACCGGCAGCGATACCGGGGCCGAGGCCGCCACCGCAAGGGACACGCCGGGCGGCACTGCCAGCGGCCGGCGGGCCACGGCGAGCACCCCGGCGGCCACCGCACCGGCGGCGCCGGCCACCGCGAACCCGCCGGGCGGGCCGGCCGCCTCCAGCACCGGGCCGACCACCCCGGTGCCCGCGGCCGAGCCCACGCCGAAGGTGGTGACCAGCCAGGAGAACGCCTCGGTGACGGTTCCGCGCGGCGCGTGCCGGTCGATCACCACGAAGGCGCAGGCCAGCGCCGGGGCCAGGAAGACGCCGGAGAGCCCGGCCAGCAGGGTCATCAGCACCACCTGCTCCGGCGCCAGGGCGAGCGGCAGATAGCCGGCGGCCAGGGCGGCGACCAGCAGCCGCAGCCGGGGCTCCGGGGCGCCGGGCCACTGCCGGGCTCCGTAGCCGAGGCCGCCGAGCAGTGCGCCGGCCGCCAGGGCGGACAGCAGCCAGCTGGAGATCAGCTCGTCGCCCCGGTCTTCGGCGTAGGCCACCGCGGCCACCGAGATGACACCGAGTGCCACCCCGACGAAGAAGAAGCAGCCGAGCAGCACCAGCAGGCCGGCCGAGCGCAGCGCGCCCAGCCAGTGCGCGGTCCGGGGTGCGCTGCGCCAGCGGCGGGAGGGACGGGAGGCCACCACCCACAGCGCGCCGAGCACCCCCACGGCGTTCACCACCAGCAGTGCCGCGGCCTCGGACCACCGGGAGACCAGCAGCATGAGCAGCAGCGGGCCGGCCGCGAACATCACCTCCTGGGCCACGGCGTCCAGCGCATAGGCCCGCTGGACCTGGTCCGGGCGGCTGAGCACGCTGGGCCACAGGGCCCGCAGGCCGCCCTCCAGGGGCGGGGTGGTCAGCCCGCCCAGGAGGATAGCGGCGGCGGCCGGGGCGGCCGGCTCGGTGCCGTACAGCGCCAGCAGGCCCATGGAGACGGCGGAGGCCAGGGCGGCGGGCAGCATCACCCGGGGCTGGCCGTACAGGTCCACCAGCCGGCCGAGCAGCGGCTGGCCGACGGCGGTGGCCAGGCCGTAGAGCGAGGCCAGCACCCCGGCCAGGGCGTAGGAGCCGCCCTCGGCCCGGGTGAACAGCACGATGGCCAGCGCGGCCGTGGCATAGGGCAGCCGCCCGATCAGCGTGCCCGCCAGCAGCCGCGCCGCATGGCGCGCCCGCAGCAGCTCCAGATACCCCACGCCCGCGCCGCCCTCCGCCAAGTGTTACGTATAACGCCATGACTCTACCCGGCTCCTCGGCCGGCGGGAATCGGGAATGCGGGCCGGAGCGCGCGAGAGCGGGAGGGGCGGGGGACCGCGCGTCAGCGCAGGATGCCGGCGCGGCGGGCCGCGGCGAGCCAGTCGGGGAACTCCAGCATCAGGCGCTTGTACAGCTCGTCGTCGGAGAGCGCCGCCGGGTCGGTGCCGGCCGGGAAGAACCCGGCGTTGTCCACCACCCGCCGGCCCGGGACCGGCAGCTCGTCGAGCCTGCGCAGGAAGTCGAACTGCTTGTCGTCCGGATCGCCGAAACCGATGAACTGCCAGAACAGCGGGAGCCCGGAGGCCTCGCACAGCAGGTCCTCGGCCGCCCGGCGGGAGGTCGGGCCGCCGTCGGTCTGGAACAGCACGAAGGCGGGCGCGGAGGTCCCGGCGGCCCGGTAGTGGTCGATGACCGCCCGCATGGCCAGGTGGTAGTTGGTCCGGCCCATGTGGCCGTAGGACGCGTGCAGCGCGGCGATGCGGCCGGCGTAGTCGTCCAGCGGCAGATCGGCGATGCCGTCCACGCCGGTGGAGAAGAACACCAGCGGCACCACTCCGTCGTCGTCCAGGTTCGCGGCCAGGGCGAGCGCCTGCTCGGCCAGGCGCTGCACGGCGCCGTTCCGGTAGTACGGCCGCATCGAGCCGGAGCGGTCCAGCACCAGGTACACCGCGGCCCGCCGGCCGGACAGGCCGGTCTTCTCCAGCGACACCCGGGCCGCGGTGTACTGCGCCACCAGCCCGGCCGCCACCTCCCGCNCCCGGGCCGCGGTGTACTGCGCCACCAGCCCGGCCGCCACCTCCCGCACCTTCTCCAGGCTGATCGCCGGGCCGCCGCCCCCGTGCGCGCCGTGCGTGCCGTACGTGGCGCCGGTGCCGTCCGTGCGCTTCCGGTGGTCCGTCATCGTGCCGCTCCCGCCCCTCCGCCGTGCCTCCTGGCGCCGCAAGTCTTCCGCCGCTCCGGCCACGGCGGCAATTCCCGGTGCCGGGGCCACCGGTCTCCGCACCCGCCGGCGCCGGGACGGGGGAGGATGGGGTGGCCGGAGTGCGGGAGGTGACGTGTCGGAGGAGACGGTGCGGCCGACGAGCAAGGACGTGGCGCGGCGGGCCGGGGTCTCACAGGCCACGGTGTCGCTGGTGCTGCGCGACCGCTGGCGCGGGCGGGTCTCCCCCGCGCGCGCCGAGGCGGTGCGGGACGCCGCGCGCGAGCTGGGCTACCGGCCCAATCTGGCCGCGCGCAGCCTCCGGCTGGGCCGGACCAGGACGGCGCTGCTGGTCGTCCCGGCGCTGACCAACGAGTTCTTCGCCCGGGTCTACACCGGTGCGGCCCGGGTGGCGGCGCAGCACGACACCGGGGTGGTGCTCTACCCCTCGCCGGAGGGGATCGGCCCGGCGCCGGACCCGTTCGAATCGGCCAGCGCCACGCTGGACGGGGTGATCGCCTCCTCGATGGCCGCCGGTGCCCTGGCCGGACTGCGGGCCGGCGGGCTGCCGCTGGTGATGCTGGACAGCGAGCCGGGGGACGCGCAGGCCGCGGCCACCGTCAATCCGGACATCGCGGACGGCATGCGGCAGGTGACGGGCCATCTGCTCGGGCTGGGCCACCGCCGCTTCGCCCACCTGGGCGCGGCGGTGGCCTCCTGGACGTTCGCGGTCCGGGCACGGGTGCTGTCGGACGCCCTGGCCGCGGAGCCCGGTGCCCGGCTGGTGGCGGCCGGGCGGGCGGCGCTGACCGTGGCGGACGCGACCCGGGCCGCCGGGCGGCTGCTGGCCGTGGCGGACCGCCCCACCGCCGTGGTCTGCGACGACGACGTGCTGGCCGCCGGGGTGTGCAAGGCCGCCCGGCGGGCGGGCCTGCGCGTCCCGGAGGATGTCTCGGTCACCGGCTTCACCGACCTGGCGCTGGCCACGGCCGTCGAGCCGGAGCTGACCACGGTGCGGCTGCCCGCGGAGGAGGCCGGCGCGCACGGCCTGCGGGCCCTGCTGGCCGCCCTGCACGGCCGCCCGGCCGGCACCGTGACGCTGCCGGTGGAGCTGGTGCCCCGTGGCTCCACCGGGCCGCCGCCGTCCCGCGGGCCCCGCCGGCAC
>NZ_WTLH01000145.1 GCF_011421595.1 Streptomyces sp. YIM 98790
CGGGTTCCTAAGTGCGACGGGATGGCTTCGCTCAGCGCACCTTCGCCAGCCCGACGCGGGAACACCATCGGTGTCGGCTGGCAGCAATGCGGACAGACCATGCAAGGATAGGACAGACCAGCGGACCGGGTCATGACTTTGTCCACGTATGGGCGCCGAGGGCCCGGCTCCGGAACGTCTCAGGGGACCCAGAGTGAGATTTGATAGGGCAGTGATGATCGCAGTGGACCGACAATGCAAATTAGTCGTTCCGAGCTACCAGGGTAGCGGTTCGCGGTCGTAGAAGAGTTGGCCGGTGGGTCCTTCGTCGGGGAGGGTGGCCAGCCAGATCGGGGTGTCGGCGGCTTCTTCCGGTGTCCGGGTGGTCTCGCCGTAGGCCATCCGCGTGTTGGTCCGGCCCGGTGACGCGGCGTTGACGAGGATGCCAGCGTCCTTGAGTTCTGCAGCCAGGATGCGGGTGAGGGCGTTGAGTGAGGCTTTGGACACCCGGTAGGAGACGTTCGTGCCGGCCATGGTGCTGATGGACCCGAGGTGGCTGGTGATGTTCACGATCCGGCCGTACCCATGCTTGCGCATCTCCGGGATTGCCGCGGCGCAGCATCTCCAGGCGCCCAGGAGATTGGTTTCCAGGGTGGCGTGGATCTTCTCGAAATCGGGGCTGCCGGCCGGCTGACCGCGGTCGATGGCGATGCCCGCGTTGTTGATCAAGACGTCCAGGCGTCCGTGTTCGTGGGTGGTATCGGCGACCGCCCGCGCGACGCTCGCCGGGTCGGTCACGTCCAACTGCTGCGCCGAGGCATGCAGTCCCTGGCTGCGCAATTCGTCGGCTTCCCGCTCCGCGGCGTTTTCGCTGCGGGCGGCCAGGACAGCGTGGAGGCCGCGTTCCGCCAGGCCTTGAGCGATGGCCAGGCCGATACCGCGGTTGGCTCCGGTCACCAGGGCAACGCGTGGTGACTCGCTCATGAGGCCAGTTCCAGTTCCGTCAACTGTTCATCCAGTTCCCGGACCCGCCGGTCGCGCTTGTTCAACGGCAGGCTTGCGCGTGCCGTGAGCAGGTGCTGGGTGTTCCGCCGTGAGGGGGCCTGCTGGATCAGCGGAATGGCCTCCGTGAGCAGGTGGCATGCGTGATCCAGCTCGCCGAGCTGCGCCTGGGCGGTGGCACGGCGGGTGACATAGGTGGCCCGGTCGCGGATCTTGGTCCTGGGGAGTGACTGGAGGGTCCGCTCGAGGTGCGCTTCCGCCTTGGCCGAATGCTCGCTGCGGTGCCGGGCACGACTGAGGTCGAGGTAGCAGGTGCCGACCTGGGCCCAGAACTCGGCGTCATCGAAGTATCCGAGCCATGGCGGGTCTTCGTCGGTAGGGCCGGACTTGCTGATGGCGTGCTCCGCTTCGCCCAACAGCCGTTCACACGCGGCCGGGTCGCCGAGGGCGGCGTGGGCGCGTGCCTCGCGCAGGGCAAACATCGCCCGGGCACGGGGGGTGGTTTGCCCCGCGCCTTCGTACGCGCTACGGGCCAGGGCCAGGGCTTCCCGGTGATTGGCTGCGTCGTAGCACTGCAGGCTCATCGATTTGAGTACGTTCGCACCCATGGTGCGGTCGCCGGCAGCGTGTGCCACGTGCAGCGCGGCGGTCCAGTAGCGCTGGGCCGCCGCGTGGAGTCCGGCGTCGAAGCAGGCCCAGCCGGCCATGCGGCTGAGTTCGCCTGCAAGGGCGAACAGCCGCTTGCCGATCTCCGTGGTGTAGGAGGAGCTGTCCAGGACTTCGACGACCATGCCCAGCTCGGCGCTGATGAGCTGTCGGGCACGTAGCCCGCCGCGTTCGGCTTCGAGGAACCGGAGGCGGGGGACGCCGTCCTCCAGTCTGTCGACGAAGGCATGGGTCACCTGGCCGCCCCGGACCGCTGCGGCCAGCTCGCTCGGCTCTATCCGAAGCCACTCCTCCGCGAGTCCGACCAGGGCGGCGCCGGTGAGCTTCATGAACCCCCGGCGATCCCGCATCCCGTGCTCCACTGCGTCCTCCAGGGCGCTGATGCTGCCCGGCTGTGTCCAGCCGAAGTCGGTACGGACCGGATCGCCGTCCGGCAGCCAGCACGGCCACGGCTCCTGCCGCACCCGCTCCGGCGGAACACCTAGTTCCGCCGCCAGCGCCAGCTGGCTGGGCCGGTCCGGCGTGACACCGCGGTGTTCCCACCGCCACGCCTTCTGCCGACCGTTTCCTGCGTTGCCCAACCGGCGGGCAACGACGTCCACGAGGTTTTGCTGAGTCCAGCCGCGGTCGGCCCGCACCACGCTCAACGGATGTACGTAGAACGCCCGGTCCTCCCTGCGTGCCATCAGCTGCCCCTTCCGCCTGCTCGCTTCATGCTACGGGCGCGCCCGTCGCCGCGTCGGCTTCTGGGGCACCGCCGCGCACGGAAGGCCACAACGAGACCACAAGCCAGCTCTAGCCACACCGCTGGAACCCCAGTTGGCTATGAGTCCCGTCAATCACTCAGGGTGAGGAGGTCGTCGCGGTGCACCGCAGAAGTGTGATCTGGGAGCAGGATGCCGACCTGCCACCGGCTCCCCGGCCGTCTCCCTTCGTCCAGTGGGCTCCCGCCGGTCCCACTGATGCAGCTGGCCTGTCACGGACGCTGGGATTCGAGGTCCCCTTCGCTGTTCCAGGGCCGGTCGACGGACTGCTGGCAGCACTTTTCGTTGCGGCCCTGGAGCGCGCGCAGCTGCGCCCGGTCGGTGCGGTAGCGCTCCTCTGCGGTGTCGGTTCCGCTGCCCACGAGAGTCATATCGCACAGATTCGGCATCTCGCCGAGGTAGCGGGAATCCGCATCCACCGGGAAGTGTGCGATGCCTGTCCCTGCGGGACGTCCTTGGCCAATCGCTCGTGCTGGCGTCAGGTCCGAAGGCTGCTTGGAAGTGGCTTCGCTGAAGGGGTCATCACCACGGACTGGAACACGCTGGCCCCGGCCACGGACCAGGACCGGGCGCTCGAGGACCTCGCCACCCACCACGCCTTCCTCGTCTTCACGCGTCCGGGCCTGGCCGCAGAGGGAGGGGAGTAGATGGCTGTCCCGACGGCCTTCACCGGGGCACGAGCCGACGCCCCTGCGGCTTCCCGGCCATCCCCGCCACCTTGCCTCGAACCGGGCGGCGGGATCCCTCGCAGCTGGTCAGCGCTGGTGTGCGGGTGTCCAGTAGTCGGTGAGCATTTCGGCCGGCCAGCTGGGCTGGTGGACGGGTCCGCGTGGGCCCATGTGCTCGAAATAGGGGGCGAGGTCGATCACGGGGGTGCCGTCGACGGCGTCGAGGTCGGTGACGTGCAGGTCGCGGCCTTCGACACGGAGAAGGCGGGGGAAGCTGACCGCGAGCTGGTTGGGGCGGCGGTGGTTGCGGTGCACGAAGGTGCCGGTGGCCGGCCAGCGGGGGTTGCCTCGCGGGCTGCGGGCGTGCAGGGCGACGTCGTCGGGCGAGGCGCGGTGGAAGTGCCAGACGACGAGGAGGTGGCTGAACTCCTCGATGCCCTGGAGGGTCTCCAGCGGGTAGGAGGCGTCGAGGCGGATGACGGATTCCACGCCGCCCTGGTAGTCGTCGGCCGGTTCCATGTGGCCGCCGACCACGGTGGCGATGGCCTGGACCTGGAGGGTCTCGGGCACGTGTGTCTCCTCCTGCCGCTGCGGGTTGCGGGGTTGCCGCTCCTGGTGGTGCCGCGTGGGGCGGCCGGGTCAGCCTACGCGGGCGAGGACTTCCCGGGCGCGGGCGTCCAGGTCCATCACGGCGCTGATGCCCCGTCCGCGGAACGGGGTGAGCATGCGGCGCATCTGGATGACGGTGTCCCTGGCGCGGCCGGACTGGACGCCGTCCATGGTCTCCAGGGCGCGGGTCCAGGTGGTGCAGGCGGCTTCGAGGGCGCCTTGCCGGGCCTGGAGGGCGCCGAGGTATCCCAGGGTCACCGCGTGGGTGCGGGTGAATTCCTGGGTGCGGCGGGTGCGCACGCTGCGGCGGAATTCGCGCTCGGCTGCTTGCAGGTCGCCGAGGTCGCGCAGGGTGCAGGCGGTTTCGTGGGCGAGGCTGGCCTCGCCGAAGAACCAGACGCGGCCGGGGTCCTCCCCGGTGGTGGTCGCATCCGCGAGGTCGTTCTCGGCGCGCAGGAGTGCGGCCAGGGCTTCGGGTTTGCGGCCGGCGGCGGCCAGGCTGCGGGCGTGTACGACGCCGAGCAGGGCGCGTTCACGGGGTGTGGCCCGGGTGTAGCGGCGTTGTTCCAGCGAGGCGGTGGCCAGGGCGAGCGCGTGCCGGGGGTGGCCGAGGTCCACGGCCTGGTGGGCCATGGCGCGCAGGATGTGTCCGGCCAGGGGGGCGTCGTCGGCTTCGGCGGCCAGGTGCAGGCCGAGGGTGAAGTAGCGCTGGGCCAGGCCGTGCTCGCCGGCGTCGAAGGACATCCAGCCGCACAGGTAGACCAGTTCGGAGGCGGTGGAGAACATCTCGCGCCGCACCTGCTCGCCGGGGAAGCGGCGGCCGAGGTGGGCGACGATGTCGGTGCGCAGGTAGGCCACCAGGGCGGCGCGGCCGTCGCCGCCGCCGCGGCGCTGGTCACGGCGGGAGAAGAAGGCCATCATCTCGCGGGCGCCGGCCACATCGGCGGCGGTGGTGTGTCCGCCGGAGGCGGGGCGGCGGGGCTGCCGGGCCTGTGCTGCCGGCCTATCGCCGGTGGCCAGGGCGAGTCCTGCGAGCGAGTAGGCGGTGCCGGTGAGCATCTGGCGACGCTGCCTGTCCAACTCCATGCTCCCCAACTCTGCCAGCGCCATCACCGGGTCGGTGTGCTGGGGGAGGTCTTCCCCGTCGGCGTCCAGTCCGATCTCCGGCGCGGTGACGAGGCGTCCCAGCCCGCGCGAGAACGTCTCGCACAAGATACGCGGGGCCCGGCCGCTGGGGCGGGAGCCGCGCAGCCACTGGTTGACGTGGGAGCGGGTCACCGTCCGCAGCTCATCCGCGCCGTTCTCGGCGGCCACCCGGCGGAAACGTGCGGCCAGCTGCTCCTGGGACCAGCCCAGTTCGCGCAGCAGGCTCTCCATCCGGCTGTTGCGTGCACGCGCCATGCATCGCCCCAAATGATCTTTACCAACGTTACCCGTGATGGCTCCCCGCCGGGGATACCCACGCACCGTGCATCACGGTTTGCTCAACGTACCGGCACCGGATGCGTGCCGCTGCCCGGACCGGCGAACGCCGTCGCTTTTCCCTCGTGTTGTTCCCCTGCCTGGTAAGGATGGCGATGTTCGACCCGCATGTCACGGCCGAGGTGTTCCTCGCCGGCGGCCTGGCCGTCACCTCGGCGCTGCTCTGGGCCCAGTGGCGGGCCCGGCACGCCGCGCAGGCCGATGCCGAGCGAGCCCGCCGGCAGGCGGAGCAGGCCAGAGCCTCACGCGAGAAGCAGCTGGCGGATCTGCGCGAGCTGGCGCAGCGGAACGTGGATTACTGGAACGCCGCCCAGCAGGAGACCCGGCATCTGGTGGCCAGGCGTCTGCCGGCGGTCATCGACGCTGTGGTGCGCGGCCGGCCGCAGGCGGAGGTGTCCGGGCTGGAACATCCCCTGCTGGCCGGGACGGCGTTCGAGGACTGCTTCGCCGCCGTGGAGGACCTGGTGCGGCAGGCGGCAGCTTCGGTCCGGGAAGAGGTGGGCCAGGCGGCGCGGGCCGGCGTGCGGGGCATGGCCGATGAAGCGCAGTCCTTCCTGGCCCGGCTTCAGATGGAGATCGATCGGGAGCTGGACCAGTATCCCGAGGACAGCGCCCATCACCAGGGCCTGGCCGTGATCGATCACTTCACCACCCGGGCCCTGCACACGCTCCAGCGGCTGCGGGTGCTGGCCGGGTCGTGGCCGGGGCTGCGGCGCGAGAACAGCCCACTGCGGGAGATCGTCGAGAGCGCCCGCGGCCGGATCGGCCCCTACGGCCGGGTCCACTACACCTACCTGCCGCAGACGGGTGAGCAGCACGTGGAGGGCCGGGTGGTGGAACCGGTCACCCTGGCCCTGGCCGAGCTGCTGGACAACGCCACCAGCTACTCCGGCGAGCAGGTGGACGTCTACCTGCGACAGNGCTACTCCGGCGAGCAGGTGGACGTCTACCTGCGACAGGTCCCGGCCGGGGTGGGCGTGGTGGTCGAGGACAGCGGCGTGGGCATGAACGCCTTCCAGCGGGCGCAGGCCGAGCAGTTACTGCAGCAGCGCACCGTGATGGATGTCGCCACGCTGGCCGACGAACGCAAACTCGGCTTCGCCGTCATCGGCCGCATGGCCGCCGACTACGGCTTCCGCGTGGATGTGAGCGCTCCTTCGGCGACCGGAGGGGTCAAGGCGGTGCTCCTGCTCCCCGCTGCGCTGCTGGCCCCGCCGCCCGCACCGCGGCCGATGCCGGTCACGCAGCCCGCCCCGGCACCGCTGCCGGAGCAGGACGCGCCGGACTCCGCATCGACGAGAACCTCCATGGGGCTTCCCAGACGCCACCGCCGCGGCGTGCGGCAGCAGGCACCGGTGGGGGTGACGCAGGAGCCGACGGCCGATACCGCCGATCTGACGGCTCTGACGGCCGGCCTGGAGCAGATGCGCGAGGCACTGCGGCAGGGATACCGGCAGACCACTTCGGAAGGAGACCACAGCGATGACTGAACTGCGCCGGCCCACCGCCGACACCACCGACATGACCTGGGCGCTGGACCAGCTCGGCGAGGAACGCGAGGTGGTACATGCCCTGCTGTTCACCTCCGACGGGATGGTCCTGGCCGCCTCCAAAGGGCTGGAGCGGGCCGATGCCGAACGGACCGCCGCGGCCTTCTCCGGCATCAAGGCGCTGCAGGCGGACCTGGCCGGATTCTGCGGCGTGCAGAACACCGCCCTGCCCCTGCGCCACCTGGTCACCGACCTCAAGGACCACACCGTGCTGCTGTTCGCCGCCGGGCAGCACACCGGGCTGGCGGTCTCCGTGCGGGGCGACTCCACCAGCCGACAGACCGGAGTCGCCATCACCTCCGCGTTGAAGATGATCGCCGCCCTGCGGCCGGCGCTGGAGGCCCACGAGCGGAAGGGGTCGGCCACCGCGCAGCCGGGCTCGCCAACCGGCGCGGCGGACACTCCGGCATGACCGCCCCACGGCGCCGCGCCGCAGGAATGGTGCGCTCCTACACCGCCACCGGCGGGCGGGTCGTCCCCACACGCCGGAGCCTGGACGGGGCCACGCTGCTGAAGGCCGACGCGACCGTGGCCCTCGCGGGTCTTCCGGCCCAGGCCCGGCGGGTGATGGAGCTGTGCCGGCCCGGGGTGCTGTCGGTGGCCGAGGTCGCCTTCCACCTGCGCATGCCCGGGGCCGTGACCCGCGTGATCGTCTCCTCCCTGGTGGACAGCGGGCACCTGACCGCCGTCGCACCCTTCGTTCCCGCTGCCCAGCAGCACGACCGCGACTTCCTGAAAAGGGTTCTGCGTGGCCTCCAACGGATGTGACCGCTACGTACCGGACGCCGCCCGGTCGGTGAAGATCCTCATCCTCGGCCCGTTCGCCGTGGGCAAGACCACCTACGTCGGCACCGTGTCGGAGATCCGGCCGATGCACACCGAGGAACGCATGACACAGGCCGGTCAGCTCATCGACGACCTGAACGGCCTGGAGGAGAAGACCACCACCACCGTCGCGATGGACTTCGGCCGCCTCACCCTGGCCGAGGACATCGTGCTCTACCTCTTCGGCGCACCCGGCCAGCCCCGCTTCCGCGGCATGGTCCAGGCCCTGACGGCAGGAGCGCTGGGCGGGCTCGTCCTGGCCGACACCCGCCGACTGCAGGACAGCTTCGACGCCATCGACCTGCTCGAACAGGCCGCCCTGCCCTACACCGTCGCCGTGAACGCCTTCGACGGAGCCCCGGAGTACCCCGAGGCCGAACTTCGCGAGTCGATGTCCCTGGATCCCCGTACGCCTCTGGTGCTGCTGGACGCCCGCCGGCGCAACTCCGCCATGTCCGGCCTGATCGCCCTGGTCAGCGCCATCCTCGCCCGTCCCCACCTGGAGCCCGCACCATGACCCAGCCCACCGCCGCGGTGCCGCGGCTGTACGGTCCGGACTTCGCGCTGCGGCCCGAGGACGCCTACCAGGTCCTTCGCGCCGCCGGCCCCGTCGCCTGGGCCGAGATCGCCCCCGGCGTCACGGCGCTGGTCGTCACCAGCCACCGCGCCGCGATCACTCTTCTCCACGACACCGCGACCTACAGCAAGGACTCCCGCTCCTGGGCCGCGCTGAACAACGGCCTCGTCCCGCCCGACAGCCCGGTGCTGGCACTGATGGCCTTCCGCCCCAGCCTGCTGTACGCCGACGGCGAGGCCCACCGGCGACTGCGCGAGGCGATGGACCACTGCCTGGCCCGCATCAGCCTGCACGCCCTGCGCCGCACCACACAGACCCACGCCACCACCCTGATCGAACGGATCGCGCCCGCCGGGCAGGCCGAGCTGATGGCCGACTACGCCGACACCCTGCCCCTTCTGGTCTTCGCCGACCTCCTGGGCTGCCCCGCCGAGTTCTCGGCCCGGATGGTCACCGCCTGCCAGGGCATGATCAACGCCGGTGCCACCGCCGCGCAGGCTGCCGCCGACCTCGCGCAGTGCCTGGCCGAACTCATCGCCCTGCGGCACCGCTCCCCCGGGCGGGATGTCACCACCTGGATGCTGGACCACCCGCACCGGCTGAGCGACGAAGAAGTGCTGCACCAGCTGGTCGTCCTGGTCGGCGCCGGCACCATCCCCACCGCCGCCTGGCTCGCCTCCGGCCTTCGCCTGCTGCTCACCGACCCCGCCTACGCCGGTGATCTGGCGGGCGGAGCCGTCACCGTGCGCCGGGCGATGGAGCAAGTGCTGTGGACGCACTCCCCCATGGCCAACTTCAGCGCCCACTACGCCCGCCACGCCACCCACCTGCACGGGGTTCCCGTCCCGCCCGGCGTACCGGTCCTGATCAGCCACGCCGCCACCGGCACCGGCACCGCACTGCCCGAGACGGGCTACGACAACCGCGCCCACCTGGCCTGGTCCGCCGGACCGCACCGCTGCCCGGCCGACAGCCACGCCGCCGTCATCGCCCAGACCAGCATCGAAACCGTCCTGGACCAGCTGTGGGACCTGGAGCCGACCGCCGCAGCCGTGCCCAACCGGCCCGGCCCCTTCCACCAGTGCCCCGCCGCCATGCCCGTCCGCTTCCGCCCCCGCCCCGAGAAACCCACCGCTCCCAACGCAACCACCGGAAGACCCGCGTGAACCACAGCCCCCTCACCCTGGACACCACCGGCCGCCACCTCTACCCCCAGACCGACCAGCTGCGCGCAGCGGGCCCCGCCGTCCGCGTGAACCTGCCCGACGGCGTGACCGCCTGGTCCGTCACCCGCGGCGACATCATCCGGAAGCTCCTGACCCACCCGCACGTCTCGAAGAACCCGCGCACCAGCTGGCCCGGCTACCGCCCCGGCGCCATACCGTGGCTGGCCGCCTGGGTGGATGTGCAGTCCATGTTCACCAGCGACGCGGCCGACCACCAACGGCTGCGCGGCCTAGTGGCCCGCGCCTTCACCCCGCGCCGGGTCCGGGAACTCGCCCCGGCCATCGACGCCATCGTCACCGACCTCCTCGACACCCTGCACCACACCACCGGCCCGGGACAGTCCGTAGACCTGCGCGCCGCCTTCGCCTACCCCATCCCGACCCGCGTGATCTGCGACCTGTTCGGCGTGCCGGCGGACCAGCGTGCGGACATGCTCCGCGTCATCGACGCCGTCCTGGACACCACCGCCACCCCGGAACAGGCCGCGAACACCCGCACCGCCATCTACCAGGCCATGCACACCCTCATCGCCACCAAGCGCGCCCGCCCGGGCCAGGACATGACCAGCGATCTGCTGGCCGCACGCGAAGACGGCGACCGCCTCAGCGAGGAGGAGCTGGTCAGCACCCTCATCCTCATGATCGGAGCCGGATCGGAAACGGCGGTCTCCCTGATCGGGCACGCCATCACTGAATTACTGGCCCACCCCGGCCAGCTCCACACCGTCCTGGCCGACCCCGCCCGCTGGGACGACGTCATCGAGGAGACCCTGCGGTTGCACCCGCCGATCATGCACCTGCCGATGCGCTACGCCACCGGTGACATCGATCTGGGCGAAGGAGTGACCCTGCACCCGGGCGACCTCATCCTCATCGGCTTCGGCGCCCACGGCCGCGACCCCCAGCTCCATCACCACCCCGAGGCATTCGACATCGACCGCACCGACAAGGATCACCTCGCCTTCGGCCACGGCATCCACTACTGCCTCGGCGCCCCACTGGCCCGGCTCGAAGCCCGACGCGCCCTTCCGGCACTCTTCACCCGCTTCCCCCGCCTGCGCCTGGCCGTCACCCCCACCGAACTCCAACCCCAGCCGTCGTTCATCGGCAACGACCACCGCACCCTGCCGGCCATCCCCGTACCAGCCTGAGCACCCGCCCCAAGCCATCTCGGCTGCACGGCCCACACCAGTGAGGCACCAGGTCCTCGGCCTTTTCGCCATCTGGTCCTGACGACGTCCCGTGCCCGGTCCTCCCCGGCCAGGCACGGGCGCCGCGGCGGCGCAACGCCGATCCCCCCGCCCGGCAGGCGCCGCCCCCCGGTGGCCTCGTCCCCTCCCGATTCCTCCGGCTGCGAGGGGACGGGGCCACCACTTCCCAAACCCATGCCCTCCCGCCGAATGCGAGTCCTACCGTGCCCAGTCTCCCGACCCCACCACGCTCGGCCCCTTCCCGGCCGCCCCGGCCCGCCGTCACCCACCCGGCAATGGCCTGGAGCACGGTGTGCGCCGGGACGGGTTACGACGCGGTCGTGATGCCCGAATTGATGGCTCGGCAGGTGCTGCCGCTTCTGGTGCACCGCCGGTCCCGCGTGCGGCTGGGCTGGATCGGCGTAACGCCCCGGTTGTGGTGGTGGCCGGTGCCGCCGGGCTCGGACGAGGGCCTGGCCTGGCCGCAGGACTGCTATCTGCCGGCCGGGACCGTGCTGCCCTTGTCGATCAGTGGCCACTCCGTGCCGCCCTTCGTCTGGCTGCGCCGGGACGAGCGGGAGCCCTTCACGCACCCAGTGGTGCTGTCCGCCGTACTCAGCCACGTAGCACGCACCGCCCCGGCCGCCTCGGGGAGGGCGCGGTGAACAACGCCTTCTCCAACAGCATGGCCGGTACCGTGGTCCAGGCCCACGCCGTCCATGGTGGCCTCCACCTGCACCAGCAGGGCACTGCGGTCTTTCCCTCACCGCGGCAACTTCCCCCGGTACGTGGGCGACTGATGGGGCGCGAGGACCGGCTGGCCGCGCTGGACCACATCCGAGCCGCCGAGGACCAGGGCACGCCGATCGCGGTGATCACCGGCATCGGAGGCGTGGGGAAGACCACGCTGTCCGCCCACTGGTTGGCCCGACTGGCCGAGCACTACCCCGATGGGCAGCTCTATGCCGACGTGGGGGCGGCCGGGGACAAGGATGTGGCCTCACCGGCGGTGGTGCTGCGTGGTTGGTTGCACGCCTTGGGCTATGGCCCCGCTCTGCCCGGTGGCGTGCAGGAGCTGGCCGGGCTGTGGCGCTCGGCCACCGCAACCCGGGAATTCGCACTCCTCATCGACGGCGCAACCTCGGCCGCGCAGGTGCGCCCGCTGCTGCCCGGCGGCACCGGCAGCCTGGTGGTGGTCACCGGCCGCTGGCAGCTGAGCGAGCTGGCCACAGCGGGAGCACGGATGTGCCGACTGCCGCCGCTGTCGCCCACCGCCGCGGTGCAACTGCTGGCCGACAGCGCCGGAGAAGGCCGCCTGGATCCGGACACGGCCGAGGCCCGGCGCATCGCCGTCGCCTGCGCGGGGGTGCCCCTGGCACTGGTGATGGCCGGCGCGGTGCTGGCCGCCGATCCGCACCGCCGCCCCGCGGACCTTGCCGCCGCGCTGGAGCGCAAACCCCACACCACCTTGTCCACCCACACCGCCGAAGGAGTCTTCGCCGTGACCGCCGCCGCCCAGGAAATCTACGAATCACTACCGCAGCACACCCGCCGGGTGTACCGGCTCTGTGCGCTGCTGCCCACCACCGACCTCGACCCCGACACCGTCGCCGCAGCGGCGAACCTGCCCCGGGCGGAGGCCGAGCACGCGCTCGGCCTGCTCACCGGCGCCCACCTGCTGGACAGCCGCGCACCGCAGGAGGGCCGGCCGGACAGCTACACCTGGGCCACGCAACTGGTGCACCGGCACGCCCAGCAGTGCGCGCAGGAGGAGGACACCGCCGAGGAACGGCAGGTGGCCACCCGGCGGGCATGCGAGTGGTTCCTGGCCACCGCCAGCGCCGCGCAGAAACTGCTCACCCCCGTCCAGGCCACCATGGAGCGCACCTACCGCCACCCGCTGCCCGAACCGCCGGCCTTCCCCGACCAAGCGGCGGCCCTGGCCTGGCTGGTGGCCCACCAGCACAACCTGCTGCCGGTCATCCGCCACACCCGCGACGCCCAGTGGCACAACCTGACCTGGCAGCTCGTGGATGCCCTGTGGCCACTGTTCCTGCGCATCCAGCCCTATGAGGAGTGGATCGCTGCCCACCGCCTGGGACTGGACGCGGCCCGGGCCGCCGAGCACCCGGCAGCCGAGCGGCGGATGCTCACCTCCGGCGCCATCGGCCTGGCCGCCGCCGGCCACAACGACGAGGCGATCCGCTGGTACCAGCAGGCCCTGGAGAAAGCCATCGCTGCCGGGCACGTACACGACCGGGGGCAGTCCCTGCTGGGCATCGGCGGCTGCCACACCAACATGGGACGACCGCAGAAGGCCGAGCCGTTCCTGCGCGAAGCCATCGCCGTGTGGGACAGCTCGGGCTACCGCCGCGGCGTGGGACTTGCCCTGATCACCCTCGGCGAAGGCGCCCTGCACACCGGACAGCTCAACACAGCCATCGACCACCTCACCGCGGCACACGCGATCCTGGTCGAGCACGGCGACGGCTACGACGCAGACCGGGTCGCCGCCTGGCTCGGCTATGCCCGCGCACTGTCCGGCGATCACGAGGCCGGACGGCTGCTACTGGAGCAGGCGCTGTTCGCGTTCCGTGCGGCCGGATCGGCACGCTGGCAGGCCCACACCCTGGAATGGCTCGGCCACATCTCCGCCCTGACCGGCGACAACGACACCGCCCGGCATCGATGGCAGCAGGCGGCCGACCTGTTCGACACCGTCCGCCCGGCCGATGCGGCCCGGGTCCGCGAACGCTTGACCACACTGACGGGCCAAGCCGACGGCTCCGGCAAGGCACGGGTCTGAAGGCGGCAAGAACCACCACGTCCTTGGCGGCCTTCGCTCGGGCCGGCCCGGCACACGGTCCGTGCGCCCCGCCCCGCCGACTGCCGGCTCAACTCCATCCCTTCCTATCCACCTCTACCACCGGAACTGATGTGACCTCACTGCCCTCTCCGCCCGTACGGGCCCGGGCCGCATACCGTGATGTGGCCTTACTGATCGCCACCGCTTCCGGGCACAGCCTGTGGGCGACCGTGATGATCGCGCTGCGCGAGTACGCGGCCATCCAGGTCCCGCACAGCGGCCTCGTCGGCCGGGTCCTGATGGCCGTCGGCGCGATAGCCATGGCCGGCTGGCTGATACGGCTGACCGCCGCTCGCAAGAGGGGTTCGGCCTGGGCACTCGCTGGGGCTGCCGCGCTGGCCGCCGCGGTGGCGGCGGACGCCGCCGGGCTGGTGCCCGCCGACGGCGGCGGCGCCACCTTCGGAGTGCTGGCTCCCCTGGCCGGAGCCGGGCTGACGGTGTGGCTGGTGCGCGAAATCCTGCGCCACCACCGGGTACGGCTGCACGCCTCCGCGGGCCCCGCGGACGCCGACACCCAGGGCGGGGTGTTCGCCGCCGCACTGCTGGGGTTCGCCGCGGCCGGACTGGCCATGGTCACGGTGTCGCTGTGGTTCCCCCAGTCCACGCTCGGCGGCCACCAGCTGGAGGCCGGCGGCATCACCACCGGCAGCCAGGCCTTCGCCGCCTTCGTGTGGACTGCCGTGGCCGAGGAACTGGCCGAGACCGCCGCGGTGCTGGCTCTGCTCGGCGCCGCAGGCCGGCCGGTGCGCGAGGCCGTGGCGCTGTGCCTGCTGCTGCGCCTGGCGGGCCATGCGTATCTGGGTGCCGCCGCGGTGGCCGCGGTGGTGGCGGGCGCCGTGGCGGTGCTGCTGTTCCTGCGCTGCCGGGCTGTCGTCCCGCTGCTGCTGGCGCACTTCGCCTGGGACGCCAAGGTCCGCGACTGGGTGATCCCCCAGCTGTATGCCGTGGACACCGGCGACGGGACACGCACCGTGCTCCTGGTCGAGAGCTGGCGCACCAGCACGGCCACCCTGCTGCTGACCGCCGGCGCGGCACTTTGGCTGCTGCACTTCACCCGGCCCATCACCGCCAGCAGCGAGGCCGGGGAACTGGCCAGCACTGGGCGCACCTCGCCACGAGCGGCAGCCCTCCCCGCCCGCCGCGTCCCGTGACAGGCGCGCTGCCCGGGCGCAGCCCAGCCCGCGGTAATTCGGGTGCCGACACTCCTCCCTCCGCCCTTGCCCACCTCCCTCGCCCGGGGTGGAGCGATAAGGCTGACCGCGAAAGGCAGTTTCGTTCATGGAACCTCACCACGCCGAGACCAGAGCGGCGCAGATCGACACCGTCAGGCCGCAGTCGGCCCGGATCTGGAACCGCTGGCTGGGCGGCGGCAAGGAGAGCTTCCCCGTCGACCGCACCGTCGGCGCGGCATCTCCACTGCCACTGGCGCTGTTTCACTCCCACCTCGTCCTTGGCGACAATGAGCAGCAGGCCTGCCATGACGTCCGCCGTCTGCACCAGCTCCTCGTCTCCGGCCTGCCGGAAGACGCGGCCCGACCCGAACACGCAGGGCGCCTGCTCTTCGCCGCCGTGCGTGCCCAGGCCACCGCGGCTGCCACCGGGGCTCCGGCTGCGGGCAGGCCTGTTGCGGTGCTGGTGCGCACGACGATCCGCCCGGTGTGGGAGCCGCTGCTGCGCGCCGGCCGGGTGGTGGCCGCCGATGTCCGTCACCTCGCGTGGCACCCGGTCGCCGGGCAGGAGATCGCTTTCCGTCTGACCGGTAATCCCGTCTACCGCGACGCCCGCAGCCGCCGCCAGCTCCCTCTGCGTCGGCCGCGTGAGTGCCGCGCGTGGCTGCGCAGCCGCCTGGCGGAGAACGGCATCCACCTGACCGGCTCTCCGGCCATCTCTCCGGCGACGCGCCTGACCGGGACCAGCCGCCGCGGCACCATCCAGCTGATCATCAGGGACTTCCAGGGGCGCGGCACTGTCACTGACCCCGTCGCCGCAGCCCGCGCCCTGGTGGAAGGTCTGGGCCGAGGCCGGGCCTATGGCTGCGGACTGCTCCACATCCCCGCCCTGCACGGACAGAGTTGATAAACTGACCCACCGGGAACGGCGAGGGT
>NZ_WTLH01000146.1 GCF_011421595.1 Streptomyces sp. YIM 98790
GGGCTCCGGCTACCGCGGCAGCGGCGGCCCGGACCCGCCGCCCGCACCGGGGACGGCCCGGACGGCGGTGCACTCCGGCAGCAGGGCCGCCAGCGCCGCCGGACGGAAGACCAGTACCGGGCCGTCCGGGCGGGCGGAGTCCCGCACCGCCACCGCGCGCGCCCCGGCCGGCACCCCGCTCAGCACCGCCACCTCCACGCAGTTGCCGCTCGGATTGCTCCGCGCGCTCTTGCGCCAGACCGCGGCCCCGAGCCGTGCCGCCGGCCGCCCGCTCCCGCTCATGCCACCGTGCCTCCCGTCCCTCTCCCGTGCCTCGCCGAGCCTGTCCGTGTTTCTTCCCGCGCGCTTCCGTGCCCCGTCAGAGGCCGTCCGTGATCCGGCCGATGATCTGCCGGGACTCCTCCGGGCAGGCGGCCTCCACCGCCAGCCGGTTCACCACGTCCCAGTAGGGATGGGTGTCGGCCGGCCGGTCCAGGTAGACCGCGGTGGTGAGCTGCTCCAGGTAGACCACGTCCGGCAGCCGCTCGCCCGGCAGCCGCAGCAGCGTCACCGGCCCGCCCGCCGCCGGGTGTCCTCCGGCCGAGAACGGCAGCACCTGCACGGTGACATGGGGCAGCCGGGAGATCTCGGCCAGGTGCCGAAGCTGGCCGCGCATGGTTTCCGGGCCGCCGATCGGCCTCCGCAGCGCGGCCTCGTCGATCACCGCCCAGAGCCGCACGGGCCGCCGGCCGCGCAGGATGTGCTGGCGTCTCATGCGCAGCTCCACCCTGCGGTCGATCTCCCGGGGCCGGGCGTCGCCGTGGCCCAGCCGGATCACGGCCCGCGCATAGTCGGCCGTCTGGAGCAGCCCCGGCACGAACTGCACCTCGTAGCTGCGGATCACCGAGGCCGCCTGTTCCGCTCCCAGGTAGCCGTGCAGCCAGTCCGGCACCACATCCGCGTAGGACTGCCACCAGCCTGGCGTGTTGGCCTGCTCGGCCAGCTCCAGCAGGGTCGCGCGCTCCGCCTCGTCGGTCACCCCGTACAGGTCCAGCAGGTCGGCCAGGTCGCGCAGCTTGAAACCGGTGCGGCCCAGCTCCAGGCGGCAGATCTTGGAGTGCGAGGCCCGGATCACCTCGCCGGCCGCCTCCCAGGATATCCGGCCCGCCTCCCGCAGCCGGCGCAGCCGGGCGCCGAGCACCAGCCGCGGCAGCGTGGGGCCGGCCCGCAGGGCGGCCTGGACATCTGCTCCGGACGACGGACCCGTGATCTCGGTGGTAGCCATCCTCGCTCCTTTGCGCCGGGGGCCTGCTGACGAGGTGTCAACCCTCTCACCGGCACGCCGGGCCGGGAAAGCAGGACTGTTCAATCCGCAACAACTCCGGTATGGGGGGCTCATCCCGCCCGCGGTTCCTCCACGGTGCGGAACCGGCCGGTCACGGCACGTGCCGCCGCTGCATCCAGCAGGGTCACCGAGGCGCAGCCGGCCGGTGGCCGGCCGGCCTCCAGCTCGGTCAGCAGCCGCGTCATGGCCCGCCGGTGTCCCCGGAAGGCGGCCCGGGACACCCGCCGGCCGCGGGCCGACTGCCCGGCCAGCGCCACCGCCGGATCCACGTCGAGCACCACCAGGTGCAGGCCCGTCCCGCGCCGCCGGCAGTCCCGGGCCAGCCAGCGCCGCACCCACGGCGAGCGGCCGCAGTCGTGCACCACCACGGCGCAGGAACCGCGCAGGGCCCGGCGCACCCGTGCGTAGTGGGCGAGCCGCACGCCCGGCCGGTAGAGCGCGTAGGGCAGCCAGCCGGGCAGCCGGCGCGCCCAGCGGTCCCGGGTGTCCTGGGAGTCGATCCGCAGCACCCGGCCGCCGGACTCGGCGGTGATCCGGGCCATCAGGGTGGACTTGCCGCTGCCGGGCAGGCCGGAGACGATCACCCGGTGGCCGGCCGGCCAGTGCAGTACCGGCCCGGGGCCGGGCAGAGCGCCGCGCAGGTCCTGCACCTCCGGGCCGGGGCGGATGCCGGAAACGGTCATGCGGGTCACCAGCTCCGGATACCGCTCGATGTGCGTCATTGCTCTGGCGGGAGGCGTCGCCGCGACCCTCCTCCCCCCTGAGTTATGTCCAGTGACCCGGCGGTGTATTGCCGACTGCCGGATACGGGCCGGGCGCACGGAAATCCCGGGGCCGGCGTGCCGCCCCCGGGTCCGTCGCGCGATCTTACCGTCAGCGGGCGCCCCCGTTGACGTAAACCGTCTGGCCGCTCACGTAGGAGGCGTCGTCGCTGGCCAGAAAGGCGACCACGGAGGCGATCTCCTCCGGGCGGCCGACCCGGCGCAGGGGGGTGCGCTCGGCGGCCAGCCGCTGGTGCTCCTCCGGGGAGGCGCCGACCCGCTCGGCGGTGGCGGCGGTCATGGAGGTGGCGATGTAGCCGGGGGCGACGGCGTTGACGTTGATGCCGAACGGCCCCAGTTCGATGGCCAGGGTGGCGGTGAAGCCCTGGATGCCGGCCTTGGCGGCGGCGTAGTTGGCCTGGCCGCGGTTGCCCAGCGCGGAGCGGCTGGAGAGCGAGACGATCTTTCCGTAGCGCTGCTCCACCATGTACGTCTGTGCGGCCTGGCTGCAGTTGAAGACGCTGGTGAGGTTGACGTTCAGCACGGTGTCCCAGTCCTCGCGGGACATCCTGAAGAACAGGTTGTCCCGGGTGATGCCGGCATTGTTGACCAGGATGTGCGGGCCGCCGAGGTCCTCGGCGACGGCCGCGAAGACGCCGTCCACCGCCTGCTGGTCGGCGACGTCGCAGGCGTAGGCGCGGGCGGTGCCGCCCTTGGCGGTGATGGCCTCCGCGGTGGCCCGGGCCCGCTCGGCGGTCAGGTCGAGGACGGCGACGGCCGCGCCCTCCTCGGCCAGCCGGGCGGCGGTGGCCGCGCCGATGCCCTGCGCGGCGCCGGTGACCACCGCGATACGGCCGCTGAATCTGCTCATGAACTGCTCCTTCGCTTCCTTGGCTGCGTTGTCGCCGGCTCTCGCCGGTCCCGCCGGTCTCCCGGTCCCGCCGGCCGCCGGCGCCGTCCGGCACGCGGTACCCGGCGGATCAGTCGCGGTCGACGAGCACCGCGGTGCCCTGGCCGACGCCGACGCACATGGTGGCCAGGCCGCGGCGGGCGCCGGTCCGCCGCATCCGGTGCAGCAGGGTGGTCAGGATGCGGGCCCCGGAGCAGCCCAGCGGATGCCCGAGGGCGATGGCACCGCCGTCCGGGTTGACCAGCTCCGGATCGATCCCCAGCTCCCGCACACAGGCCAGCGCCTGGGCGGCGAAGGCCTCGTTGAACTCCGCCTCCTGCACCGAGGAGATGTCGCGGCCCAGCCGGGCCAGCACCCGCCGGGTCGCCGGGACCGGGCCCAGGCCCATCACGTCCGGATGCACGCCCGCGCTGGCCCCGGCCGCGTACCGGCCCAGCGGCTGGACGTCCAGCTCGCGCACGGCCTCCTCGCTGAGCAGCAGCAGCCCGGCGGCGCCGTCGTTCATCGGCGAGGAGTTGCCCGCGGTGACCGTGCCGTCCTTGCGGAACACCGGCTTGAGGGCGGCCAGCCGCTCGGCGCCGGTGTCCTCCCGGATGCCCTCGTCCGCGGTGACCGTCACCCCGTCCGGCCGGGTGACGGGCAGCAGTTCGGCGTCGAACCGGCCGTCCTTGCGGGCGGCGGCGGCCCGCCGGTGGCTGCGCAGCGCGAAGGCGTCCTGGTCCTCGCGGCTGATGGCGTGCCGCCGTGCCACCTCCTCGGCGGTCTCCCCCATGGAGAGCACCTGGTGCAGTTCCTTCATCCGCGGGTTGACCAGCCGCCAGCCGAGCCGGGTGTCGGCGGTGGGCAGGGAGTGCGGCAGGGCGTCGTCCGGGCGGGGCAGCACGAAGGGTGCCCGGCTCATCGACTCCGAGCCGCCGGCCAGCACGATGTCGGCCTCGCCGGAGGCGATGGCGCGGGCCGCGGTGGTGACCGCCTCCAGCCCGGAGGCGCAGAGCCGGTTGACGGTGGCGCCGGGCACGCTCTCCGGCAGTCCGGCCAGCAGCACGGCCATCCGGGCCACATTGCGGTTGTCCTCGCCGGCCTGGTTGGCCGCGCCCCAGTAGACGTCGTCGATCCGGGCCGGGTCGAGTGCGGGGATGTCGGCCAGCAGGCCGCGGATCACGGTGGCGGCCAGGTCGTCGGGGCGGACGGCGGACAGGGCGCCGCGCAGCCGCCCGATGGGGGTGCGGCGGGCGGCGGCGAAGTACACGGGACGCATCGCGGGGCTCCTCGGCGGTTCGGCGGGTACGCGGACGGTTCGGGCGGCGGCTCAGAAGGCGTTGACGCCGGTCAGCGCGCGCCCGATGAGCAGCTTGTGGATCTGGCTGGTGCCCTCGTAGAGGGTCATCACCCGGGCATCGCGCAGATATTTGCCGACCGGGTACTCGTCGATGTAGCCGTATCCGCCGAACACCTGGAGCGCGTTGTTGGCGGCGCGCACCGCGGCCTCGCTCGCGTACAGCTTGGCGATGGAGGACTCGGTGGCGAACGGCTGCCCGCGGTCGATCAGATCGGCGACCCGCCAGGTCAGCAGGCGGGCGGCGTCGGTGTCCACCCGGATGTCGCTGAGGAGTTCCTGCACGAGCTGGTGCGAGGCGATCGGCACGCCGAACTGCTGCCGCTGCCCGGCGTACCCGACCGCGGCCTCCAGGCAGCCGCGGGCGATGCCCACGCAGCCGGCCGCCACCGACATCCTGCCCTTGGCCAGGGCGGACATGGCCACCGTGAAGCCCTTGCCCTCCTCGCCCAGGCGGGCGCTCTCCGGCACCCGCACCTGGTCGAAGACGAGTTCGGCGGTGGGCTGGCCGCGCAGCCCGAGCTTGCCGTGCACGGTGCGGCGCTCCAGCCCGGGGGTGCCGGCGGGCACCAGGAAGGCGGTGATGCCGCGGTGTCCGGCCCGTTCCGGGTCGCTGCCGCCGGTGCGGGCGAAGACCAGGGCCACGTCCGCCCAGGTGCCGTTGGTGATGAACATCTTGGCGCCGCTGATCAGCCAGTCACCGCCGTCGCGCACCGCTTTGGTGGTGAGGCCGGCGGCATCCGAGCCGGTGCCCGGTTCGGTGAGGGCGAAGCAGCCGAGGGCCTCGCCGGAGCAGAGCCGGGGCAGCCACTCCCGCTTCTGTTCCTCGCTGCCGTGGGCGTGGACCGACTTGGCGACCAGGCCGAGGGAGACCGAGACGATGCCGCGCACCGCGGAGTCGCCGCGGCCGAGTTCCTCCAGCACCAGGCAGTAGGCCAGGTGGTCGCCGCCCGAGCCGCCGTACTCCTCGGGCAGGGTCAGTCCCAGGAAGCCGAGCTCGCCCAGCCGGCCCACCACCGCCCGGTCGACGGACTCGGCGCGGTCCCATGCGGCGGCGTGCGGCGCGATCTCGCGGTCGGTGAAGTCGGCGGCCAGCCGGCGGACGGCGGCCTGCTCCTCGGTGAGCTCCAGATTCATGCCAGGCCCCTCCGGAAGGCCGAACGGTGGCGGGCCACCTAAACTAGCAGTGCAAGTTTTCCGGCTCCGGACCTTACACGGCGCCCGCGGCGCTGGGAAGGCCCACTCCCCCGCGCCGGACCGCCGTCCGGGCTGGCCCGGCCCCGCGGCGGCCGTGTAGCCTCCGCACCAGGCAGGACGGACCGCGTGCGGAGGTGAGGTGGGCATGGGCCGGCCGCGCAGCCCCCTGCTCAGCCGCGAGCGCATCGTCGAGGCGGCACTGCGGATCGTGGACGCCGAGGAGCTGCCGGCGCTCTCCACCCGCCGGCTGGCCGCCGAACTGGGCGTCAGCGGCCCCTCGCTGTACAACCACTTCCGCACCATGGACGAACTGGTGGACGCGGTCGCGGACAGCGTGCTGACCCAGGTCGACGTGTCGATGTTCGGGCGGCTCGGCTGGCGGGACGCGCTGCGCGACTGGGCCCGCTCCTACCGGGCCGCACTGGCCGCCCACCCGCACCTGGTACCGGTGCTGGCGCGCGGCCCCGGCCGGCGGCCGGGCGCCCTGCGCCTGGCCGACGCGGTCTTCGGCGGGCTGGTGGAGGCCGGCTGGCCGCGGGCGCACGCGACCCGGATCGGCGCACTGATGCGGTACTTCGTCACCGGTTCGGCGCTGGGTTCCTTCACCTCCGGCTTCCCGGCCGACGCCGGGGTCTACGCCGGGGCCTATCCCCATCTGGACCAGGCCCACCTGCTGGCCCGGCACCGCGAGGAGATCGACGAGGGTGCCTTCGAGACCGGCCTGGAGGCGCTGCTCGACGGCCTGGCGATCCAGTACGCCCGGGTGGGCCGGGCGGCAGGCGGCACCGAGGGGTGACCCCGCTCACACTCCGACCCCTTGCCCCGGGCGGGCCGCCGGGCCTTAACTATCACTGCTAGTTAATGTACTGCCCGGTAATGCCGGTCACGGCGGGACGACCACGACCAGGGAGCGACCACCCATGCAGGCTCACGAAGGACAGTACGTCGGCGGAGCGTGGCGGCCCTCCGCGGGCACGGACGTCACCGAGGTGGTCAATCCGGCCACCGAGGAGGTCATCGCCACCGTGCCGCGCGGCACCGCGGCGGACGTCGACGCGGCGGTCGCCGCGGCCTGCGAGGCGGCGGCCCGCTGGGGCACCAGCACCCGTGAGGAGCGGCTGAGCCGGCTCACCCGGGTGCGGGACGGCCTGGTGGCCCGCAAGGAGGAGATCGCCCGCACGGTCACCGCCGAACTCGGCTCACCCGTCCGGATCTCCGAAGCGGTGCACGCCGGCACCCCGATCGCGGTCACCGAAGCGGTGCTCACGGTGCTGGCCGACCACCCCTTCGAGGAGAAGATCGGCAACTCGGTGGTGTACGCCGAGCCGGCCGGCGTGGTCGGGGCCATCACCCCGTGGAACTACCCGCTGCACCAGATCGTCGCCAAAGTGGTGCCCGCGCTGGCCGCCGGCTGCTCCGTGGTGCTCAAGCCGGCCGACGAAACCCCGCTGGTGGCGCGGCTGTTCGCGGAGATCGTGGACGCGGCGGGCTTCCCGGCAGGAACGTTCAATCTGGTGACCGGGCCGGGCCCGGTGGTGGGTGCGGCGATCGCCGAGCACCCGCGCGTGGACATGGTCTCCTTCACCGGTTCCACGGCCGTGGGCCGCCGGGTCGGGGCCGCCGCCGGCTCCGGCATCAAGCGGGTCTCCCTGGAGCTGGGCGGCAAGTCCGCCAACGTCATCCTGCCCGGAGCCGATCTCACCGCGGCCGTGACCCGCGGCGTCAACAACGCCTTCCTCAACGGCGGCCAGACGTGCAGCGCCTGGACCCGGATGCTGGTCGGCGAGGCCGACTACGAGCAGGCCGTGGAACTGGCCGCGCAGGTGGCCGCCAAGTACGTGCCCGGCGACCCTGCCGACCCGGCCACCCGGCTGGGGCCGATGGTCAGCGCCGCGCAGCGCGACGACGTGCGCCGCTACATCGAGATCGGGATCAAGGAGGGCGCCCGGCTGGTGGCCGGCGGCCCCGAGGCCCCCAGGGGCGTGGCGAAGGGCCACTACGTGCAGGCCACCGTCTTCGCGGACGTCAAGCCCGACATGACCATCGCCCAGGAGGAGATCTTCGGGCCGGTGCTGGCCATCATGCCGTTCCGCGACGAGGAGCACGCCCTGGGCATCGNGCCATCATGCCGTTCCGCGACGAGGAGCACGCCCTGGGCATCGCCAACAGCACCTCCTACGGGCTGGCCGGTGCGGTCTGGGCCGCCGACCGGGAGACCGCGGTGGCCTTCGCCCGCCGGATGGAGACCGGCCAGGTCGACATCAACGGCGGCGCCTTCAACCCGGCGGCCCCGTTCGGCGGCTACAAGCAGTCCGGCGTCGGCCGCGAACTGGGCAGGTACGGCATCGAGGAATTCACCCAGCCCAAGTCCCTCCAGTTCTGAGCGCCGGGGCCTCCGGCCGGGCCCGGCGCCGTCCGCGTCCGGAGCCCTTGAAGCCGGCCCGGCCGCCGCACGGCCGGAAGCGACCCCCGCCCCGCGGCACCGGGACCGGGACGCCGCTGCCGCGGGCGGACGGCCGTACCGGGGTGCCGGGACCGCGGCCGGCGGAGGGCGGGCGGCCGGGCGGGATCAGGGGTAGCGGCCGGCGAACCAGTTCGCGGCCGCCTCGGTGTGCAGCGGGAAGGTGAGGGGGCCGCCCGGGGCCGGGAGGATGCGCCAGCCGTCGGTCTCGTCGGTGGGACGGGACGGCGGCAGCCGTCCGGCGTCCCGCTCCGGCAGCAGGCCGAAGACCAGCAGATGCCCGTCCGGGGAGCTGAGCACGTCGGCCAGCCGGACCTCGTCCGCCCCGGCCGGGATGCCGGTCTCCTCGGCCAGCTCGCGCACCACGGCCTGCCGCCAGTCCTCGCCGTGGTCGATGAAGCCGCCGGGCAGGGCCAGCCCGCCGGTCCGGTCGCCCGCCGTGCGGCGCACCACGACCAGCCCGGGCGGGACGCCCCCGGCGGTGCGCACCGGCACCAGGGCGACGGCCACCGGCAGCGGATTGCGGTAGGTGGTCCGGCCGCAGCGCGTGCACCGCCGCGGCCAGCCCGCGTCCGGCGGGAAGGCACCCCCGCACCAGCCGCAGTGGGCATCGCGGGCGGCGGCCGGGGTACTGGGGACCGCGGGGGCCGCGGGGACCGCGGGGCCCGTGGGAGTGGTGTCGGCGGAGGGCATTCCCGGAGGGTACCCGGCCGCTCCGGAACGGGTGACCGAATCGGGGAGCATCGTTCGGGCGGGTGACTCGTTGTCCACGGTGGCGGCCCGGCGGGATCGGGCGGAGGGTGTGTAGGAGAGCGAGAAGCGCTCGGGAGAGGTGACGGCGTTGACGGTGACAGCGCGTGGGCTGCAGGGAGCGCCCTGTTGGGTGAGCCTGACAGCACACGACCTGCGGGGCATCCAGGATTTCTACGCGAGCGTGCTGGGCTGGGAGTACGAGCCCGCCCTGGACGGGGCGGGCAGCGGGTACTCCGTGGCCCGGGCGTTCAACGGTGCCCAGGTGGCGGGTCTGGGCACCACCACCGAGACCAAGGGACTGCCGTCCGTCTGGACGGCCCACTTCGTGGCCCACAGCGTGGACGTGGTGGCCTCCCGCATCCGGGAGCGGGGCGCCACGGTGGCGGTGGGCCCGATCGACTTCGGCGACGGCCGGGCCGTCTGGGCGGCCGATCCCGGCGGGGCGTCCTTCGTGGCCTGGGAAGGGCCGGTGAACCCGGAGTGGTACGAGCGGCGCGGCCAGGGCACCTGCACCTGGCTGGAGCTGCGCACCCGGGATCCGTTCGCCGCGGCCCTGTTCTACGGCGGGGTCTTCGACTGGGAGGCGCAGGGGCCGGAGCAGCTTGACGTGCGCTACCAGCACGACCGGGTGGTGCTGTGGATCGCCGGGCGGGCGGTGGCCGGGCTGTACGGCGGCGGCGTGCAGGCGGCGCCGGACCAGCACCTGCGCCCGCAGTGGCACGTCTACTTCTCGGTCGGCGACGTGGACGAGGCGGCGCTGCGGGCGGAGAAGGCGCATGGCACGGTGGTCACCGCGCCGCAGGACACTCCGTTCGGCCGGGCCGCGGGCATCCGTGATCCGGAGGGCGGTCTGTTCCATGTGATCGCCGACCAGCAGGGATGACGCCGGCGCCCGGGGTCCCGCGCCGCCGCGGCGCCCGCCGCAGTGCGCGCCGCAGCCGGGGCAGGCGGCGCATCACCCGGGTGACCAGTGCGGCGTAGCCGATGCCGAAGGCCAGGCAGGCGGCCAGGGCCAGCACGTCCGGCGCGTCCTGGAGCAGCCGGAAGACCTGCCAGTGGGTCAGATAGATGTACAGGGAGCTGCCGGCCAGCAGGCCGGCCAGCCGGTTGACGGGGCCCAGGCTCGGCACCCGGCTGATCCAGATGAGCAGGAGCAGGCCGCCGATCACCGTGAGCTGCCGTCCGGTCTGGCCGGGGAAGAAGCCGGGGACGGTGGCCAGCGGCACGGCGCTCACCAGCAGCCGCTGCCGTACGGTCACCGCCCTGGCCGCCGCCCAGCCGAGGGCGAACAGCCAGAACACCACCACCGGCCGCAGGTGGGGCGCCTCCAGGCGCAGGCCGGGCAGGTCGAAGCGGGTGATCAGGCCGAGGGCGACGAGGGCGAGCGGGAAGGCCAGCGGGAAACGCCGTTCCCAGCGGTCCAGCAGCGGCACGGCCAGCAGCAGGACGATCGCGACCAGGAAGTAGACCAGGGTCTCGACGAACCAGTAGTGCCACCGGGTGCGCAGCTCCATGGAGCCGAAGGCGCTGTTCAGCAGCAGGGCGTTGAACGGGTCGTAGGCGCCGGTGACCAGCACGACCCCGCCGATCCAGGCCATGCTGGGCAGGGCGATGCGGGCGATGGAGCGCCGGGCGTGGCGCAGGCGTTCCCGGCGCGGGGCGGCGGTGAGGTGGAAGCGGGCGAAGTTGTACCCGGCGACGCCGAGCAGCACATGGGCGCCGCCCTGGAGAAAGAAGACCGGGATGTGCGAACCGACGATGAGCACGATCGCCGCCGCCCGCAGCAGCACCCCGGTCTCCATGGTGTGCAGGCGGGGTCTGCGGCGGCCGGGCCGGGCGGAGCCGGCCGGGGACCCGGCGCCGGCCGGTCCCCCGGCGCCGTCGGAGGCGGTGTCCGGGCCCGCGGGCGGCCGGGCGAGGTCGCGGATGGGGAGGGTGTGCCAGTCGGCGGGCAGCCTGCCCAGCACGGCCTCCAGCCGCAGTGACATCTCCACGTAGCTGAGCGAGTCGCCGCCCAGGCCGATGAAGCTGTCGTTCTCGGTGACGTCCGGCCGGTCGAGCATCAGCGCGTACTGGCGGCACAGCTCCCCGGCGGTGCCGGACGGGGCGGTGCCGGACGGGGCGGCGGCCGGGGACTCGGGCCCGGCGGCGAGCGCGGCCAGAGCCCGGTAGTCGGGCTTGCCGCTGGCCAGCCGGGGTATCCCGGGCAGTGCCAGCACCCGGACCACCCGGGCGGGCAGCCCGGCCTCGGCCGCCGCCAGCCGGCGGATCCGATCGGTGTCCGGTGCGGCCCCGGTATCGGTGCCGGTGCCGGTGTCCGTGGTCACCGCCACCACCAGGGCGTCCTCGGTGCCGGTGCAGTGGGCGGTGATGCCCCGGGCGGCGAGGGCGGTCTCGATCCGCCCGGGATCGATCCGCAGGCCGAAGATCTTGGCGAACCGGGCACGGCGCCCGACCACCTGGTAGAGGCCGTCGGCCGTGCGGCGGGCCAGATCACCGGTGCGCAGCTCGTGCACGGTGCGGCCCAGCGCCAGATCGGCCGGGCGTTCGGCGTAGCCCAGCATCACATTGGGCCCGGAGAAGACCAGCTCGCCGGTTCCCGGCTCCTCCCCCGCCACCGGCTCGATCCGGAAGCTGCCCCCCGGGACCGGAATGCCGATGGTCTCCGGGTGCTCTGCGGCAAGATCCGGGGGCAGGTAGGCCATCCGGGCGGTGGCCTCGGTCTGCCCGTACATCACGTACAGGTCCCAGCCCCGGCGGCGGCCGAGGTCCGCGTAGGCGGCGACCCGCTCCGGGGCCATCCGGCCGCCGGCCTGGGTCAGATACCGCAGGTGCGGGAGTTCCATGCCGGGAAAGCCGGCCCGGTCCAGCAGTTCGAAGGTGTAGGGCACCCCGGCGAAGGTGGTGACGCGCTGCTCGCGGCACAGGTCCCAGAAGCAGCGGTCGGCGACCGAGAGCGAGGTGAGCACCAGTGCCGCGCCGCGCAGCAGATGGCTGTGGAGGACCGACAGGCCGTAGCAGTAGTGCATGGGCAGGGTGGTGGCGGCCCGGTCGGTGTCGCGGATGCCCAGGTAGCCGGCGATGGCCTCGGCATTGGACTGGAGGTTCTCCCGGGAGAGCCGGACCAGCTTGGGCGAGCCGGTGGTGCCCGAGGTGCTCAGCAGCAGCGCCAGTTCGGGGTGCAGGCTGTGCGCGGAGACCGGGCGGAGTTCCTCGATCTCCCACGCGCCGTCGCCGCCCGCCGCGGGCGGGTGGACCACGATGTCGGGATCGTAGGCGTCGGCCAGGGCCCGGACCGCGCCGGAGGTCCCGCCGGGCACCAGCAGCACGGGATGTCCGGCGGCCAGCGCGGCCAGGTACACGGTCAGCGCCCCGGGGTCGTTGGCGCCCGGCAGGAGCAGCAGCCGGCGCTGCGGGCCGAGCCGGCGGGCGACGGCCTCCACCCGGGCGGCGAGCTGCCGGTAGGAGAGGGTCCGGCCGTCGCCGGTGACGAGGGCGGTGCGGTCACCGTGGCAGGCCAGGTCTCGGGCGAAGGGAACGGAGGCGGTACCGGGCAGCAGACCGGGGTGGAGCGGTGTCACCCGGGCATCATAGGCAAGCCTTACCTAACCCATAAGGCGTCGGGCGGTGCCGCGGCCGAAGTGATATCAAGCCGAAGCCCCGGGCGGCCGCCGGACGCCTCCCCTTCCCGGTCGCGGCCGCCCCCTCGGCCGGACGGGGGAAGTCCCTTGCCCCGGCGGCCTGTCTGCCGGGCGGCGCGCGCGGGGGCTGGCACGGTGCGGGAACTCTTCAGGTGCCCGGACGGGAGTGAGCAGCGCATGCAGATCGGTTACAAGCTGATGGCCGAGGGGTTCGGCCCCAAGGAGATCATCCGGCAGGCGGTCCGCGCCGAGCAGGCCGGTTTCGACTTCGTGGAGATGAGCGACCACTACCACCCCTGGCTGGATGTGCAGGGGCACTCGTCGTTCGTGTGGACGGTGCTGGGCGCGGTCGCCGCCCGTACCGAGCGGCTGGGCCTGGCGACCGGCGTGACCTGCCCCACCGTCCGCTACCACCCGGCGATCGTCGCCCAGGCCGCGGCCACCCTGGCCCTGGTCTCCGACGGCCGGTTCACCCTGGGCGTGGGCTCCGGCGAGCGGCTCAACGAGCACGTGGTGGGCAGCCCGTCCTTCCCCGACACGGCCGCCGAGCGGCACGAGCGGCTGCGGGAGGCCCTGGAGATCATCCAGTTGCTGTGGCAGGGCGGATACCGCTCCTACCGGGGCAGGCATCTTCGGCTGCACGACGCCCGGGTGTTCGACCTGCCGGACCAGCCGCCGCCGATCGCGGTGGCCGCGGGCGGGAAGCGGGCGGCCCGGCTGGCCGCGGAGATCGGCGGCGGGCTGTTCGCCACCCAGCCGCGCGCCGACCTGGTGGCCGAGTACCGCCGGGCCGGGGGCGGCGGGCCCCGCTACGCCGAGGTGGCGCTGGCCTGGGCACCGGACGAGGCGGCGGCGGTCAAGGCGGCCTGGGAGACCTCCCGCTGGTCGGTGCTGGGCTGGAAGGTGATGAGCGAGCTGCCCAACCCGGTGAACTTCGAGGCCGCGTCCGCGACCGTGCGGGAGGACGACGTGCGCAAGGCGTTCGCCTGCGGCCCGGACCCGGAACGGCACCTGGCCGCGGTGCTGCCCTACGCGGAGGCCGGGTTCGACCGGCTGGCGCTGATGAACGCCGGGCCGGACCCGGACGGCTTCTTCGAGTTCTTCGAGCGGGAACTCCAGCCCCGGCTGCGGGCCATCACGCCGGCCGGCTGAGCCGGGCACCGCGGGACCGCCCGCCGCGGGGACCGCCCGCCGCGGGGACCGCGCATCGCGGGGACCGCGCATCGCGCCCCGGCCGGGACGGGTCACCGGACCCGTCCCGGCCGGGGCGCCGCCGCGTCACCAGCGGTGGTGGACCTGGGCGCGGATGAGCCGGTCGTACAGCTCGCGCACGGCCTCCAGGGTGGCCTCCGGCAGCGGCGGCAGCGTGGCGGCCGCGGCATTGGCGCGGGCCTGCTCGGGCGAACGCGCGCCCGGGATCACGGTGGTGACGCCGGGCTGCTGGATGATCCAGCGCAGCGCGGTCTGCGCGGACGAAGCGCCTTCCGGGGCGAACCGGGCGAACTCCCGGGCCGCCTCGACGCCGATGGCGAAGTCCACGCCGGAGAAGGTCTCGCCCTGGTCGAAGGCCTCGCCGTGCCGGTTGTAGCTGCGGTGGTCGTCCGGGGCGAACCGGGTGTCGGTGCTGTACCGGCCGGAGAGCAGGCCCGAGGCGAGCGGCACCCGGGCGATGATCGCCACTCCGGCCTCCCGGGCGGCGGGCAGCACCCGCTCCAGCGGCTTGAGCCGGAACGGGTTGAGGATGATCTGCACGCTGGCCGTGCCCGGGCGGGCGATGGCGGCCAGGGCCTCGTCGCACGTCTCCACGCTGACCCCGTAGGCGGCGATGCGCTCCTCGTCGACCAGCGTGTCGAGGGCGTCGTAGACCTCGCCGGAGGAGAACACCGGGGTGGGCGGGCAGTGCAGCTGCACCAGGTCCAGGGTGTCCGTGCCGAGGTTCTCCCGCGAACGGTCCGTCCAGGCGCGGAAGTTGTCCAGGACGTAGTTCTCCGGGACCTGCTCGGCCCGCCGGCCCATCTTGGTGGCGACCATGATCCCGGCATCCGGCCGGTTCCGCAGATAGGCGGCGATCAGCTGCTCGCTGCGGCCGTCGCCGTAGACGTCGGCGGTGTCGAAGAAGGTCACGCCGCTCTCGGCGGCGGCGTCGAGCACCGCCATGGCGTCCCGTTCGGAGACCTCGCCCCAGTCGGCGCCGAGCTGCCAGGTGCCGAGGCCGACGACCGACACCTTCCGTCCCGCCCTGCTGATTGCTCGCTGTTCCATGCCCGGCATTCTCTCAGGCACCGCCCGGCACACCCGGAGCACCCGCCCGGCCGGGGCGGTACGGGCAGGCCGCGGCAGTACCGGGGGCCGCCCGGCCCTGGGGACGGGGTGCCGGATGCTGCCACGCCCGTGACGGACGGAAGGCCGGTGACCCTCCCCTTCCGGGTACCCGGTCCTTACGGGCAAGGAGGTACTTCCGTGGCACAGAGTCATCTTGCGGGACCGGCCCTGCCGGGTCGGCGGGCCGTGGCGGCGGTGGGCGGGCTGGTGCTCGCCGGGCACGGGCTGATCCATCTGCTGGGCACCGTGCTGCTGTGGGAGCTGGCGGAGCCGGGCCGGCTGGAGTACGCGGACGCGGTGCCGGCGGCCGGCTCGGTGGCCGGGTTCGCGGCCGGCGGTCTCTGGCTGTGGACCGGCGGGTCCTTCATCGGGGCGGGGGTGCTGCTGGCGCTGGGCAACCGGCGCTGGGCGCCGCTGGCCGCCCTGGCCGCCGGGGTCTCGCTCCCGTTGCTGCTGCTGATGTTCCCGCACACGGCGCCGGGCATCGCCGTGGACGCCGGGCTGCTGCTGCTCGCCCTGCCGCCGGCCGTCGCCGGCCACGACGCGCTGCGCGCGGCCGGCCGGGGCGGCCCGGAGGGC
>NZ_WTLH01000147.1 GCF_011421595.1 Streptomyces sp. YIM 98790
TGACGCCGTGACCGCCGCGGCCCGGGCCGCTCAGCTGCCGCCCGGTGCGGCGTCCCCGCCGCCCGAGCCGCTCCCGCTGCCGGTGCCGCCCGTGCCGCCGGTCCCGGGCCGGGGCCGGCCCACGTTGGAGGCGAAGTCCCTTATCCGGCCGCCGAGGTCGGTGGCCCCGCCCGCCACATCGTTGATCAGCTTCATCAGCGGGTCCTTGCTGGTCTTCACCGAGCCGGCGTAGTGCGTGGCGGAGTCCCGCATCGAGTCCGACACCGAGGCGTCGCCGTCCGAGTCGCGGCGGATGTAGTGGCCCTCCATCAGCCGCTGGTAGTCGCGGCTCTTGGCCCACTTGTTCAGCTCCGCGGCCCGCACGGCCGCGAACGGGTGGCTGCGCGGCAGCACATTGAGGATCTTCAGCACCGAGTCGCGCAGATCGCCGCCGGCCTCGTACTCCTCGGCCTGCTCCAGGAACGCGTCCACGTTCATCTCGTGCAGGTGGTTGCCGCCGGCCAGCTTCATCAGGCCGCGCATGGAGGCCTGGAGATCCTGGCCGACCAGCAGCCCGGCCCGGTCGGCGGACAGTTCCGACTTGCGGAACCACTCCCGCAGCGCGGTGACGATCGCCATGATCGCCATGCTGCCCAGCGGAATCCAGGCGACCCGGACCGCCAGGGACGTCAGGAACAGCAGGATCGTCCGGTAGACCGCGTGGCCGGACAGCGCGTGCCCCACCTCGTGGCCGACGACCGCCCGCATCTCCTCCTCGTCGAGCAGCTCCACCAGGCCGGTGGTCACCACGATCACCGGACGGTCCAGCCCGATGCACATGGCGTTGGGCTTGGGGTCCTGCGTGACGAACATCGGCGGGACCTTGTCCAGGTCCAGGATGTGGCAGGCGTCCAGCAGCATGTGGTGCAGATGCGGGAACTGCCGCTCGCTCACCCGCACCGAGTCCGACAGGAACAGCAGCCGCAGGCTGCGCTCCGGCAGCATGGCGCTCAGCGCCTTGAAGACCGTGTCAAAACCGGTGAGCTTGCGCAGCGCCACCAGAGCCGAGCGGTCCGCCGGGTGCTCGTAGGCCCGGGAGGAGATGCCGGGGAAGCGGCGGCGCCCGCGGCCCGGCAGATGGCCGCCGCCCTCCGTACCCGGTCCTCCTCCCGGACCCCCGCCCGGGGCGGGACCGGCCTTGCCCGCCGTGTCCTCCGTGCCGTCACTCATGAGACCCCCTCCTGGTCGGCATTGCGGTGTCTCCGCTTGCTCAACGCGCCGTCCGCCCGGAGTGTCCCCGGAATCGCCGCGAGGTTCCGTGAACCGGTGGGGGGCGTCCGGTCCGGGCGTCCGGCCCGCTTACGATGACCCTACGTTTCCACATGCCCTCTTCCCTGGATAGGTCCCGCATGTTTCTCAGCAGCGTCACCACCGCCCTCACCACGCTGGCCGAAAGCGAGGGGGGCGAGCACGAGTCCTCGCTGAACGCCTATGCCATCGGTGCCGGCGCCCTGGCCGCGCTGCTTCTGCTGCTGTGGATCACCACCCGCCTGAATCGCGACCGCTGACCGGCGCCCCCATTTCGCCCCGGAGCGGTTAGGGTCGGCGCATGGGAGAGCAGATACGGCCCGGCAAACGCCGGCTGGGGGTGATGGGCGGCACCTTCGATCCCATCCACCACGGGCATCTGGTCGCCGCCAGCGAGGTCGCCCACCGGTTCGGCCTCGACGAGGTGGTCTTCGTGCCCACCGGCCAGCCCTGGCAGAAGAGCCACAAGGAGGTCTCTGCCGCCGAGGACCGCTATCTGATGACGGTCATCGCCACCGCCGAGAATCCCCAGTTCTCGGTGAGCCGGATCGACATCGACCGGCCCGGCGCCACGTACACCAGCGACACCCTGCGCGAACTGCGCGGGCTCAATCCCGAGGCGGATCTCTTCTTCATCACCGGCGCGGACGCGCTGGCCCAGATCCTGAGCTGGCGCAACGCGGACGAGCTGTTCTCCCTGGCCCACTTCATCGGCGTGACCCGGCCGGGGCACACCCTGGCCGATCCCGGGCTGCCGGGCGGCGAGGCGTCCCTGATCGAGGTGCCCGCCCTCGCCATCTCCTCCAGCGACTGCCGGGCACGGGTTTCCCGCGGGGACCCGGTCTGGTATCTGGTGCCGGATGGAGTGGTGCGCTACATCAGCAAGCGCGGGCTCTACCGGACCCCGACCGGGCCGCAGAGCTGACAGGGGTTGAAGGGCGGACTGGTGAACGACCGACAGCATCCGTACGGACAGGTGTACGGCTACGACGAGTACGGGCGCCCGCTCTACGAGCCCCTGCCGGGGCAGCATCCGCAGCAGCAGCCCTCACCGCCGGGCTACGACGCCTACGGCACCTACGGCGGCGGGCAGCAGGACGGCTACGGTCAGCAGGGATACGGCACCGGCCAGGACCAGGGCTACGACCGGGGCTACGACCAGGGCTACGACCAGGGCTACGACCAGGGCCAGGGTCATCACGGACACGGACACGGACACGGACAGGGGCACGGTCAGGGACAGGCGCAGGGGTACGGCTACGGCTACGATCCGTACGCCGCCGGGCCCGCCGCCCCCGGCGCGCCGCCCTACCCGCAGCACCAGCAGCCGGGCGCCGGGGTGCCGCCCCTGCCCGAGGCACACGGCGGCGGATATCCGCGGCCAGGCCCCGGCCCCGGCCACGACTACGGCACCGGGGGACAGCCGGCCGTGCCCGGCTACAGCACCGGTCCGCAGGCCGCCGTCCAGGGCGTGCAGGACTACACCCGCGCCCAGGACCTCCAGGACTACGACACCGGCCCGCAGCCCGCCGCGTCCGCCCCCGGGGTGCCCGCCCCGCGCCGTCCCGCCGAGCCGGGCGGCCGCCCCGGCGGCCGTGCGCGCGACGACCGGGAGTACCAGACCGAGCAGTTCTCCTTCGTCGACGAGGAGGACACCGAGTCCGAGGACGTCATCGACTGGCTGCAGTTCAGCGAGAGCCGCAGCGAGCGCCGCGAGGAGGCCAAGCGCCGCGCGCTCGGCCGCCGCAGGCTGCTCGCCCTGGCCGCCGTCCTGGCCGTGCTGGGCGCCGCCGGTTTCCTCTGGATGACCGACCGGCTGCCCTTCGTCCCCGGCTCCAGCGCCGAGGACACCGCCGAGGCCGGCGCCGAATCCCGCGACGTGATCATCGTCCACCTGCGCGAGACCGGCGGCGACACCGCCTCCACCATGCTGCTGGTGGCCAACGAGACCAGCGGCAGGGCCACCACCCTGCTGCTCCCGAACGAGCTGGTGATCACCCCGGACGGCGGCACCACCACCCTGGGCCAGGCCGTGGTGGACGAGGGCGCCGCTTCGGTCCGGGAGGCCGTGGGCATCCTGCTCGGCGCCGACATCAAGGGCACCTGGCGCCTGGACACCCCGTTCCTGGAGGTCCTGGTGGACCTGCTGGGCGGCGTCACCGTGGACACCGACACCGAGATCCCCGGTGAGGACGAGGAGCCGCTGGTCGCACAGGGCGAGGACACCCTGCTCTCCGGCCGGGCCGCGATCGCCTATGCCGTGCACCGGGCGCCCGAGGAGCCGCAGAGCGCCCAGCTCGAACGATTCGGCCAGGTCATGGCCGCCGTGCTGGCCAGGATGCCGACCTCCGCCGGGGCCGCCACCGCGGTCGTGCAGGACGTCGGGCAGATAGCCGACCCCTCACTGCCCGAGGAGGAGCTCGGCGCCAGCCTGGCCCAGCTCGGCAGGCAGGCGCAGCAGGACGGGCACGCCACCGAGCTGCTGCCGGTGGAGACCGACGGCACCATCAGCGACGAGACCGCCAACAGCGTGGTGCTGGACGTGCTGGGCGGCACGGTCACCAACGCGGACCCGGGTGCGGCCCCGCGGATCGCGGTCCGGGACGCCAGCGGCGTGGAGGGCTCGGCCGAGTCCGCCCGGATCGTGCTGATCAACGGCGGCTTCACGGTGGTGGACGCCAAGGCGGCGGACGAGACCCTGGCCGAGTCCGAGGTGCGCTACGCCGACGAGTCGCGGCGGGAGGCGGCCGTGCAGGTGGCCAGGACCTTCGGGCTCCCGGAGGAGGCCGCCGTGCAGGGCGATGTCCCGGCCACCGCGGATGTGGTGGTGCTGCTCGGCGAGGACTACGCGGAGGAGACCGCCGGGGAGTGACGGCCGGTGCGGCGGAAAACGGGCGCACGCGGGTACCCGTCCCGGGAAGCTGCTCCATGCGGGTTCATGAGACCCTGGAACGCGGAATCCCCGAGCGAGGGAGAAAGCTGCATCTTGACCGCCACCGACCGCGCCACCGAGATGATCACCGTCGCCGCCCAGGCCGCGGCCGACAAGCTGGCGCACGACATCATCGCGTACGACGTCAGCGACGTGCTGTCCATCACCGATGCCTTCCTCATCGCCTCGGCCCCGAACGACCGGCAGGTCAGGGCCATCGTGGACGGTGTGGAGGAGGAGCTGTCCCGGCTTCTGGACGCCAGACCGGTGCGCCGCGAGGGCGAGCGCGAGGGCCGCTGGGTCCTGCTCGACTACGTGGACATCGTGGTGCATGTGCAGCACTCCGAGGAGCGGACCTACTACGCCCTGGAGCGGCTCTGGAAGGACTGCCCGGAACTGCCGCTGCCGGAGGACGCCCGGCGCACCCGCGGCAAGGCCGCGGAGCATCAGGACCGGGCCGGTGCCGGCCTGCCGGGCGGTGAGCTGAGCTGAGCGGGCAGACGGGCGGCGGCCGGGGACGCCGGATCGTGCTGTGGCGGCACGGCCAGACCGCGTGGAACGTGGAGAACCGCTTCCAGGGCAGCACCGACATCGACCTGACCGCCGAGGGCGTGGCGCAGGCCCGCCGCTCCGCGCAGATGCTCGCCCGGCTGCGGCCGGACGCCATCATCGCCTCCGACCTGCGCCGCGCCCAGGACACCGCGGCCGAGCTGGCCGCGCTGACCGGCACCGAGGTGCAGCACTATCCGGAGCTGCGGGAGACCTACGCGGGCGTCTGGCAGGGGCTGACCCACGACGAGATCATGGCCCGTTACGGCGAGGAGTACGCGGCCTGGAAGCGCGGCGAGCCGGTGCGGCGCGGCGGCGGCGAGCTGGAGACCGAGGTCGCCGACCGGGCGGCGCCGTGCGTGGAGCGCTCGGTGGAGAAGCTGCCGGACAACGGTGTGCTGGTGGTGGTCAGCCACGGCGGCACCATCCGGACCACCATCGGCCGGCTGATCGGGCTGGACCCGGGCAGCTGGGAGGCGCTCGGCGGGCTGTCCAACTGCTGCTGGTCGGTGCTCGGCTGGAGTGTGCGGGGCTGGCGCCTGCTGGAGCACAACGCCAGCAGCCTGCCCGCCCCGGTGATCGGGGACGACACCTGACACCGTGCCGGGGGGCGGCTCCGCAGGCGCCTTCCCGCGGGAGTTCGCCCGCGCAATGAACCGCGCGGGTATCGATCCCGTCTCCCTTGGCAGGGAGGCGGGATTTCTCGCTTATCTGAAGGGTATGGGCCGTGGCAGAATCGAATCCGCCGGACCGGGGTCCGGGCCCGAGCCGCCGCGCTGTGGACGACCCCTGCCGCGCCCCGTGCGGGCCGGCCGGCGGTGACGCTCCTGTGACGACGGAGGATGTCCACGTGCGCTACGCCCGCGACCGAGGCCGGAGCTGATCGCGCATGGGTGCTCACAGCAGGAAATGCGACTGGTGCGGCAGCGGCACTCCGATCGTGCGTGATCTGGAGCCGGTGAACCCGTCCTACCAGTACTGGTGTGTGGAGTGCGCGCGGGCGCTGATCATAAAAGGTGACCCGATCGAGGTATACCGCGAACTGGAGGGCGAGCCGATCTACGGGCGGCTGCTGGAGGAGCACTGCACCCTGAAACGCTTCTACACCTTTGCCAGCGCCTGAGGGCGGCCGCCCGGGCTTCCTGGCCGGGCCGCCGGCCGGGCCGCTGGTCGGGCCGCTGCCGGGGCCGGCCGGAACCGATTTGCCATCCCACCCCGGCCGCCGTGTACAGTAGGCGTCGCCGCTGCGGGAGACCGCCGGAAAGAACCAGGGGCTATAGCTCAGTTGGTAGAGCGCTTGCATGGCATGCAAGAGGTCAGGAGTTCAATTCTCCTTAGCTCCACGGGTCCTCCGTCGCAGCGGCATCCCTTCGCGGGGCTATAGCTCAGTTGGTAGAGCGCTTGCATGGCATGCAAGAGGTCAGGAGTTCGATTCTCCTTAGCTCCACATTCCGCAGCGGGCCGCCCGGTATTCCGGGCGGCCCGATTGCCGTTCTGTCCGGTATCCGGGCGGCCGCGGCCTCCGCTCCCCGTGGTCCACCGGGTGCGGTACGCTACCCCCATGCGTGCCGTACGCCTTCTGCTTACCGGGCCGCGCTGACCACGGCCGCCCTCCCGGGCGGAGTCGGCGCGGCGTCCCCTCCTGTGCGAGGGGCTTTTTCATGTCCGGGGCAGACGACGATCCGATGCTGGAGCTGGAACGATGACCGACACACACAGGTACGGGGCCGCGCTGGCGGCGGACATCGAGGCACGCTGGCAGGACCACTGGGAGGAGCACGGCACCTACCAGGCGCCGAACCCCAAGGGGGACCTGGCGGCGCCCGCCGGGGACGAGCGGGCCGGGCGCCCCAGCCGGTTCATCATGGACATGTTTCCCTACCCCTCGGGCGCGGGTCTGCACGTGGGGCACCCCCTGGGGTACATCGCCACCGACGTCTACGCCCGGTATCTGCGCATGACCGGGCACAACGTGCTGCACACCCTGGGCTTCGACGCCTTCGGCCTGCCCGCCGAGCAGTACGCGGTGCAGACCGGCACCCACCCGCGGGTGTCCACCGAGGCCAACATCCGCACCATGAAGGCCCAGCTGCGGCGGCTGGGCCTGGGCCACGACCAGCGCCGCTCGTTCGCCACCATCGACCCGGACTACTACCGCTGGACCCAGTGGATCTTCCTGCAGATCTTCAATTCCTGGTACGACGAGCGGGCGGACCGGGCCCGGCCGATCGGGGAGCTGGTGGCCGAGTTCGCGTCGGGCGAGCGGCAGACCCCGGACGGCCGGCCGTGGGGCGAGCTGACCAGCGCCGAGCGCGCCGACCTGCTGGGCCGCCACCGGCTGGCCTACGCCACCGACGCCCCGGTCAACTGGTGCCCCGGCCTGGGCACCGTGCTGGCCAACGAGGAGGTCACCGCGGACGGCCGCTCGGAGCGCGGCAACTTCCCGGTGTTCAAGGCCAAGCTGCGGCAGTGGAACATGCGGATCACCGCCTATGCCGAGCGGCTGCTGACCGACCTGGACGCGCTGGACTGGCCGGAGGCCATCAAGCTGCAGCAGCGCAACTGGATCGGCCGCTCCGAGGGAGCCCGGGTGGACTTCGCCGTGGAGCGCCCGGCCGACGCGGCCGGGAACGGCGACGAGACCGAGGCGGACGGCCGCATCACCGTCTTCACCACCCGCCACGACACCCTGTTCGGGGCCACCTACATGGTGCTGGCGCCGGAGCACCACCTGATCGACGCGGTGCTGCCGGCCGCCTGGCCGGAGGGCACCGGCGAGGCATGGACGGGCGGGTACGCCACCCCGGCCGAGGCCGTGGCCGCGTACCGCAAGCAGGCCGCGACCAAGTCCGATGTGGAGCGGCAGGCCGAGGCCAAGGAGAAGACCGGCGTCTTCACGGGGGCCTTCGCCGTCAACCCGGTCAACGGCGAGAAGCTGCCGGTGTTCATCGCCGACTACGTGCTGATGGGCTACGGCACCGGCGCCATCATGGCCGTGCCCGCCCACGACGAGCGGGACTTCGAGTTCGCCCGCGCCTTCGGCCTGCCCATGCGCTGCGTGGTCGACCCGGGAGAGGACCGTTCCACGGACCCGGCCGACTGGGACCAGGCGTTCGTCTCCCACGACGCGCGGATCATCAACTCGGCCGGGCCGGAGGTCTCGCTGGACGGGCTGCCGGTGCCGGAGGCCAAGGCCCGGATGGCGGACTGGCTGGAGTCCGCCGGGGCCGGCCGGGGCACGGTCAACTACCGGCTGCGGGACTGGCTGTTCAGCCGCCAGCGGTACTGGGGCGAGCCGTTCCCCATCGTCTACGACGAGGACGGCGTGGCGCACGGCCTGCCGGAGTCCATGCTGCCGCTGGAACTGCCGGAGGTGGAGGACTACTCGCCGCGCACCTTCGACCCGGAGGACGCCGACACCCAGCCGGAGACCCCGCTGTCCCGGAACGAGGAGTGGGTGAACGTCACCCTGGACCTGGGTGACGGCCGCGGCCCGCGCCGCTTCCGGCGGGAGACCAACACCATGCCCAACTGGGCCGGTTCCTGCTGGTACGAGCTGCGCTACCTGGACCCGCACAACGACGAGAAGCTGGTCGACCCGGACATCGAGCGCTACTGGATGGGCCCGGACGAGGCCAAGCCGCACGGCGGTGTGGACCTGTACGTGGGCGGCGCGGAACACGCCGTGCTGCATCTGCTGTACGCCCGCTTCTGGCAGAAGGTGCTGTACGACCTGGGCCATGTCTCCTCGGCCGAGCCGTTCCACAAGCTGTTCAACCAGGGCATGATCCAGGCGTACGTCTACCGCGACCGGCGCGGTTTCCCGGTCCCGGCCGCCGAGGTCGAGGAGCGGGACGGGAAGTGGTGGCACGGCGGGGAGCAGGTCCGGCGCGAGCTGGGCAAGATGGGCAAGTCGCTGAAGAACGCGGTCACCCCGGACGAGATCTGCGCCGAGTACGGGGCCGACACCCTGCGGCTGTACGAGATGGCCATGGGCCCGCTGGACGTCTCCCGGCCCTGGGACACCCGGGCGGTGGTCGGCCAGTTCCGGCTGCTGCAGCGGCTGTGGCGGAACGTGGTGGACGAGACCACCGGTGAGACCGTGGTGACGGACGACGAGCCGGACGAGGCCACGCTGCGCGCCATGCACAAGGCCGTCGACGGCGTCCGCCGGGATCTGGCCGGACTGCGGTTCAACACCGCGATCGCCAAGATCACCGAGCTGAACAACCACGTCACCAAGCAGGGCCGCACTGAACGGGTGGTCGCCGAGACGCTGGTGAAGCTGATCGCGCCGCTGGCCCCGCACATCGCCGAGGAGCTGTGGCGGAGGCTGGGCCGCGCCGGCTCGGTCGTGCACCAGGACTTCCCGGTCGCCGACCCGGCCTATGTGGTGGACGAGACGGTGACCTGCGTGGTGCAGATCAGGGGCAAGGTGCGGGCCCGGCTGGAGGTGCCGCCGTCCATCGCCGCGGAGGAACTGGAGAAGGCCGCGCTGGCCGATCCCGCGGTGGTCTCCGCGCTGGGCGGCGCGGGCGTGCGCAAGGTGATCGTCCGGGCGCCCAAGCTGGTCAACATCGTGCCCGCCTGAGCGGGCCCCGCCCGAGAGGTGCGGCGGGGCGGCGGGGCGGCGCCGCCGGTGTGGTCCGGTGCCGTCCGTGGCCGGAAGCGCTCCCGTAGGGGACGGCCCGGAAGCCCCTCCGGGGTCCGGGCCGTCCCCGTGTCCGTGCCGTGGGCATACCCTTGAGGGAGCCGGTGGCACTGCGCCGGCGACGAGCGGGACCGGGCGGCCCTAGCGGAAGCGGAGCGGACCATGGAAATCGTCCTCGCCATCGTGGCCCTGGTGCTGGCGTTCCTGACGGTGGCCACCATCGCCGCCGTGCGCGGCGTACGGGCCGCCAGGCGCGGCATCGAGCGCGGCGTGCGGCAGGCCCGCCGCGCCGTCACCGACGCCACCCTCCGCGCCCGGGCGTCCCAGCCCGGGCCGGTCGGCGAAGCGGCGCGGGCCCGCAAGGAGCTGCGCGAGTCCCTGCACAGCACCCGCGCCGTGCTGGCCGCGGTCTCGGAGAACGACCCCGCGCTGGGCGAGGCCCGGTCACTGCTGGAGCAGCTGCACCAGCACGCGCAGCAGGTGGACGGCGAGCTCGCCATGCTGATGGATGCCGAGCCGGACCGCGCCCGGCTGGCCGCCCGGCTGCCGGAGCTGCGCCGGCGCGCGGAGCGCATCAAGAGCTCGGCGGACTCGCTGCGGCACGCCGCCCAGGACCGGGTGCTGCACCACGACGCCGAGCAACTCGACGCCCTGCAACGGCAGATCGAGATCGAGTCCGGGGCGCTGCGGCACTGGACCCCGCCCGAGCAGGAGAGCGGGCGGGCGCTGCCGCCGGAGCCGCCGCGCCGCGAGCTGTTCCGCAAGGCCCCGCGCGACGACGCGTCCTGAGGCGGCGGGGGCGGCCAGGTCAGGGAAAGGTTGCGACGCCCGGGACAACGGCGCCGAGGGGGAAGTGCTCGCGTATCCTCCGATCCATGTCCCGTGCCGCTGCCCCCCGCCTCGCCATCGTCACCGACTCGACGGCCCACCTGCCGCAGGCGGTGCTGGAACGGCACGGGATCACCTCGGTCCCGCTGACCGTGGTGCTGGACGGCGAAGCGGTGGAGGACGGCACCGAGGACGCGGCACGCCGGCTCACCCAGGCGCTGCGGCAGCGGCAGGCGGTGACCACCTCGCGGCCCAGCCCGGCCGCGTTCGCCGAGACCTACCGGCGGCTCGCCGGGGCCGGTGCCCGGGCGATCGTCTCGGTCCATCTGTCCTCGGAGATCTCCGGCACCCATGACGCGGCCCTGCTGGCCGCCCGGGACGCCCCGGTGCCGGTGCGGGTGGTGGACAGCAGGCTGATCGCCATGGGGCTGGGCTTTGCGGTGCTCTCCGCGGCCGAGGCGGCGGAGGCGGGCGGCACCGCGGACGAGGCGGCGGCCGCGGCGGCCAAACGGGCCGAGGGCGCGGCGGCGTTCTTCTACGTGGACACCCTGGAACATCTGCGGCGCGGCGGGCGGATCGGCACCGCGCGGGCGCTGTTCGGCTCCGCGCTGGCGGTCAAGCCGCTGCTGGAGATGGCGGAGGGCCGCATCGAGCTGCGCGAGAAGGTGCGTACCGCGGGGCGGGCCATCGCCCGCCTGGAGGACCTGGCCGTGCAGCACGCGGGCAGCGGACCGGTGGACATCGCGGTCCAGCATCTGGCGGCGGGGGAGCGTGCCGCGGAGCTGGCCGAGCGGCTGGCGGCGCGGCTGCCGGGCCTGGGCGAGCTGCACGTCAGCGAGGTCGGCGCGGTCCTCGGCGCGCACACCGGGCCCGGCCTGCTGGGCGCCGTCGTCGCCCCGCGCTAGCGGTACTCGGTCACGAGTCTGGTGACAGGCGGGTGATCGGTGGCCAGTCCGGGCAGCGGCCCGCCCCGGGCCACGGCCGTGTGCAGGCCGGTGACGGCGGCCGCCGCTCCGGCGCAGAGCAGTGCCAGGGCGGCAGCGGCGGCCGGTGTTGCAGAAGCGGAGCCAGGGTGCGGGTGCGCCGGCCGCACACCGTCCTTCCGCCGCCGTGTGCCGCGACGGCGNGGTGTTGCAGAAGCGGAGCCAGGGTGCGGGTGCGCCGGCCGCACACCGTCCTTCCGCCGCCGTGTGCCGCGACGGCGGCCGGGCCGGTGCCCCGCGCGGGGCGGGTGGCGGCCGTCGGTGCCGTTGCGCCGCCCTGGCGTGCCGCCGGGGGCGCACGGGGTGGTGTCACTCGTCCGGGGGAGGGGTTGTCCACAGGCGCGGACCAAGATCGACATGAATCCGGCGTTGCCCCTTACCGTCCCGGGGCATGGGAGATCATGCACACAGCGGCGGGCAGGACGTGCGGGAGCGGGCCTCGGTGCTCTTCACCGGATCCGTTCCCCCCACCGGCCCCCCGGACCCGGAGGGGCCCGCCGAGGCGGGGGAGCGGGAACCGCGGACGGCCGGGCCCCGGCTGCCGTGGCGGCAGCGGGCGCGGCTGGCGCTGCTGGACCGGCTGCCGCGGTGGGCGGCGCCGCGCTGCGGCGTCGCGCCGAGGACGCTGGCGGCCGTCGGCGTGGTGCTGGCCATCGCGACCGGCTTCGCCGTGCATCACTACGCCACCGGGCGGCCCCGGGCGGCGCCCGCGCCGGAGCCGGTGCCGGTGGCCGCGTCCACCGCCGAACCCGGCGGACCCGTCACCGGCGGTGACAGCAGTGGCAGCGGTGACAGCGGTGGCAGCGCGGGGGGAAGCGGGGACGCGGGGGATGCCGGGGAGCCCGGGTCGGTGGTGGTCGACGTGGCCGGGGAGGTGGCCGAGCCCGGGGTGATCACCCTGCCGGAGGGCTCCCGGGTGGCCGACGCGCTGCGCGCCGCCGGAGGCGTCACCCCCGGCACCGACATCACCGGCCTCAACCGGGCCCGGGTGCTGGCGGACGGCGAGCACCTGGTGGTCGGCGCGGCGGGGCAGGAGGCCGCCCCCGCCCCCGGACCGGGCTCCGCCCGGCCGCCGGCCGAACCGGGCCCGGTGAACCTGAACACGGCCACCGCCGAGGAACTGCAGACGCTGCCCGGGATCGGGCCGGTGCTGGCCGGCCACATCGTCGACCACCGGGACCGGCACGGCCGCTTCACCGCCGTCGAACAGCTCCTGGAGGTCAGCGGCATCGGCGACCGCCGCCTGGCAGATCTGCGGGACCGTGTCGTCCTCTGAACCGGCGGCTGCCGGGGGCGGGCAGCCCCGCCACCCGGTGCACGCCGCCTCCAGACACCGCCTCGGCGCCTCCCGTCCGCGCCAGGACCACCCCGCCGACCTGCGTCTGCTGCCCGCCGCGGGCGCCGCCTGGGCCATGGCCGCGCTCGCCCTCACCCTCCCCGCCGCGGTGACCGCCGCGCTGGCCGCCGGGTGCGGTGCGGCCGCGCTGCTCGCCGTGCCGCTCACCCGGGCCCGGCGGCACCGGCCGCTGGCCGCCGCTGCCGCCCTGGCACTGCTCTGCGCCGGAGCGGCGGCCGCCGTCACCGGCCTGCACACGGCCGTGGCCCGGGGCGGGCCGCTGCCCGGACTGGCCCGCGACCACCGCCATGTCACCGTCGAACTGACCGTCACCGCCGATCCGCGCCCGCCCCGTTCGCCCGCCGGGGAGACCGGCCGGCCCAGGCCGCTGCTGATCGAGGCNCGGGGCGGGCCGCTGCCCGGACTGGCCCGCGACCACCGCCATGTCACCGTCGAACTGACCGTCACCGCCGATCCGCGCCCGCCCCGTTCGCCCGCCGGGGAGACCGGCCGGCCCAGGCCGCTGCTGATCGAGGCCACCGCGCACCGCGTCACCACCCTCGACGGCACCGCCGCACAGATCCGCAACCCGGTGCTGCTGGTCGTCACCGGCCCGGAGGAGGACCGGGAGGCATGGGCGGCGCTGCTGCCCACCACCCGGCTGCGGGTGGCGGGCCGGCTCGCCACGCCGTCCCCGGGCATCTCCCACCGGCTCGCCGCCGTCCTGGTCACCGACGGCACCGAGCCGCCCCGCACCACCGCCGGGCCCGGCCTGCCGCAGCGCCTGGCCGGCCGGCTGCGCACCGGGCTGCGGGAGGCCGCCGACCCGCTGCCCGCCGACCCGCGCGGCCTGCTCCCCGCCCTGGTCATCGGCGACACCTCGCGGCTCCCCGCCGACCTCCAGGAGGCCGTCCGGGCAGCGGACATGGCGCACCTGGTGGTGGTGTCCGGGGCCCACCTGGGCATCGTGCTGGCGGTGCTGACCGGGCGGCCCGGCATGGCCGCACGGGCCGAGCGCGGCGGGCTGGCGCCGCTGCTGGGCCTGCCGCTGCGCACCACCGCACTGCTGGGCCTCGGCCTGGTGGCGGGATTCGTGGTGCTGTGCCGGCCGGGGCCGAGCGTGCTGCGCGCCTCGGTGTGCGGGGCCCTGGCGCTGCTCGCGGTCGCCACCGGCCGGCGCCGCTCCCTGCTGCCCGCGCTGGCCGCTGCCGTGCTGCTGCTCGTGCTGTACGACCCGGCCGGGCAGGCCCGCTCCTTCGGCTTCCTGCTCTCGGTGGCGGCCACCGGCTCACTGCTCACCCTCGCCCCGCGCTGGAGCGCGGCGCTCAGGCGCCGCGGTGTACCGGGCCGGCTCGCCGAGGGGCTGGCCGCGGCGGGCGCCGCCCAGGCGGTGTGCGCACCGATCGTCGTGGTCTTCTCCGGGCGGGTGAGCCTGGTGGCCATCCCGTGCAATCTGCTGGCGGAGCCGGCCTTCGCGCCCGCCACCGTGCTGGGCTGGGCGGCGCTGGTCCTGGCCCCGGTGTTCCCGCCCGCCGCCGAGGCGCTGGCCTGGCTGGCGGGCTGGCCCGCCCGCTGGATCGCCGCGGTGGCCCGCACCGGGGCCGGTCTGCCGGGCGCCGAGGCGGGCTGGCCCGGGGGCTGGGGCGGGGCCGTGCTGCTCGCCGTGCTGACCCCCGCCCTGCTGGTGCTGGCCCGCCGCGCCGTGCGCCACCCCGCGGCCGTCGCGGCGGCCGCGCTGCTGCTCCTGCTCGCCCTGGTCCGGCCGCCCGCGCTGACCTCCCTGCTCACCGGCTGGCCGCCGCCGGGCTGGCTGCTGGTGGCCTGCGATGTCGGACAGGGCGACGCCCTGGTGGTGCGGGCCGGGGAGGGCTCGGCGCTGGTGGTCGACGCCGGTCCCGACCCGCGGGCGGTGGACCACTGCCTGCGCGGGCTCGGCGTGGAGCACATCCCGCTGCTGGTGCTGACGCACTTTCACGCCGATCATGTGGCGGGCCTGCCGGGGGTGCTGCGCGGCCGGAGCGTCGCCGCCGTGCAGACCTCACCGGTGCGGGACGAGCCCGGGCAGGCCGACCGGGTGGCGGCCGTCGCCCGCGCCGCCGGCATCCCGCTCACCGTCTCCGCGCCGGGCGAGCGGCGCACCCTCGGCGACGGACTGGCCTGGCAGGTGCTGTGGCCGCCGGAGCGGGCGGCGGGCCACGGCGCCAACGACGCCAGCGTCACCCTGCTGCTCCGTGTCCACGGGCTGACCGTGCTGCTGCCCGGTGACATCGAACCGCCGGCCCAGCGGGCGCTGCTGGCCGCCCACCCGGGCCTGCCCCCGGTGGATGTGCTGAAGGTGCCGCACCACGGCTCGCGTTACCAGCACTGGCCGCTGCTGGACCGGCTGCGTCCGCGGATCGCGCTGATCTCGGCCGGGGCGGGCAACAGCTACGGCCACCCCGCCCCGGAGACCCTGGCCGCCCTGCGCGCTCTGGGCGCCCTCACCCTGCGCACCGACCACCACGGACCCCTGGCCGTGCTCTCCGGCCCCGGCGGACCGGCCGCGGTCACGGCCCGGGGGAGGAGGCGGGCGGACCGCGGCGCAGGGCGCGGCGGGCGCGGACGGCGGGGTCTTGGCCGCAGGGGAGGACCAGCCAGGCCGCCGGGGCCGGGGCCCGGGGCCGCG
>NZ_WTLH01000148.1 GCF_011421595.1 Streptomyces sp. YIM 98790
ACCCCGCCGGCCCCGGCCGGGGCCGGCGTCCGCGCCCCGCGGGACAGCCGCGGGACGGGGCCGAGCGGGCTCGCCGGCGGAGGCACTGGCTTGTTCCTTGCCTGTCCAGGGCCGGTGGTTAACGAGCATCTACGCGCGTAGGCAAAAACCGGTTAGGCTCAGCCCGTGAACGCTTCTGAGATCTCGGAGACGGCCGAGGCGGCCGCCGCGCGCCTGCGTGAGCTGACCGGTGCCGCCGGCCATGACGTGGCCCTGGTGATGGGCTCCGGCTGGGTCCCCGCGGCCGATGCCCTGGGCACGCCCGAGCACGAATTCCCGGTCACCGACCTGCCCGGCTTCCCGCCGCCCGCCGTGGCCGGGCACGCCGGGCGCATCCGCTCCCACCGCGTCGGCAGCAAGCGCGCACTCGTCTTCCTCGGACGCACCCACTACTACGAGGGCCGCGGCGTGGCGGCCGTGGCACACGGGGTGCGCACCGCCGTGGCCGCCGGCTGCAAGACCGTGGTGCTCACCAATGGCTGCGGCGGCCTGCGGCCCGGCATGCGGCCCGGACAGCCCGTCCTGATCAGCGACCACATCAATCTCACCGGCGTCTCCCCCATCCTCGGTGCCAGGTTCGTCGACCTCACCGACCTGTACTCGCGGCGGCTGCGCACCCTGTGCAAGGAGGTGGACCCCACCCTGGAGGAAGGGGTCTACGTGCAGTTCACCGGCCCGCACTACGAGACCCCGGCCGAGATCAACATGGTGCGCGCCATCGGCGGCGACCTGGTCGGCATGTCCACCGTGCTGGAGGCCATCGCCGCCCGTGAGGCGGGCGCCGAGGTGCTGGGCATCTCGCTGGTCACCAATCTCGCCGCCGGCATCACCGGCGAGCCGCTGAACCACGAGGAGGTTCTCCAGGCGGGCCGCGACTCGGCCGCACGGATGGGGGAACTTCTGTCCCAGGTACTCGGCCGCATCTGAGAGGCTGCTCACGATGACCGCTGACTCCGCCCCCGCCCCGGTCCCCGACGCCGGACTGCTGCACCGCGCCCGTACCTGGCTGGCCGAGGACCCGGACCCGCAGACCCGGGCCGAACTGGCCGGGCTGATCGACCGCGGTGACGCCGGGGCGCTCGCCGAGCGCTTCTCCGGCACCCTCCAGTTCGGCACCGCGGGGCTGCGCGGCGAGCTGGGCGCCGGTCCCATGCGGATGAACCGCGCCGTGGTACTCCGCGCCGCCGCCGGGCTGGCCGCGTATCTCCGCAAGCGGCCCACGGACGACGGGGCCCCGGGGCTGGTGGTCATCGGCCGGGACGCCCGGCACAAGAGCGCCGACTTCGCCCGCGACACCGCCGCCGTGATGGTCGGCGCCGGACTGCGCGCGGTGCTGCTGCCGCGCCCGCTGCCCACCCCGGTGCTNCCCACGGACGACGGGGCCCCGGGGCTGGTGGTCATCGGCCGGGACGCCCGGCACAAGAGCGCCGACTTCGCCCGCGACACCGCCGCCGTGATGGTCGGCGCCGGACTGCGCGCGGTGCTGCTGCCGCGCCCGCTGCCCACCCCGGTGCTGGCCTTCGCCATCCGCCACCTGGGCGCGGTCGCCGGGGTGGCCGTGACGGCCAGCCACAACCCGCCGCAGGACAACGGCTACAAGGTCTATCTCGGTGAGGGCAGCCAGATCGTGCCGCCGGCCGACGCCGACATCGCCGCCGAGATCGCCGCCGTCGGGCCCCTCGCCGACATCCCGCTGCTCGACACCGGCTGGGAGACGCTCGGCGAGGAGGTCGTCGAGGCCTACCTGGACCGCACCTCCGCCGTCCTCACCCCCGGCTCCCCGCGCACCGCCCGGATCGTCTACACCCCCCTGCACGGCGTCGGCGCGGCCGTCGTCCGCGAATCCTTCGCCCGGGCCGGCTTCCCGGCCCCCGTCATGGTCGAGGCGCAGGCGGCACCCGACCCGGACTTCCCCACGGTGGCCTTCCCCAACCCCGAGGAGCCGGGGGCCATGGACCTGGCCTACGAGACCGCCGCCCGGGCCGCCCTGGACTCCCCCGACCTCATCCTGGCCAACGACCCGGACGCCGACCGCTGCGCCGTCGCCGTCCCCGACGGCCGGCGCGACTCCGGCTGGCGGATGCTGCACGGCGACCAGGTCGGTGCCCTGCTCGCCGCCCATCTGCTGCGCAAGGGCGTCACCGGCACGTTCGCCGCCTCGATCGTCTCCTCCTCCCTGGTCGGCAAGATGGCCGCGGCGGCCGGGCAGCCCTACCGCGAGACCCTGACCGGCTTCAAGTGGCTGGCCCGGGTGGACGGCCTGGCCTACGCCTACGAGGAGGCGCTGGGCTACTGCGTCGACCCCGGCGGCGTACGCGACAAGGACGGCATCACCGCCGCCCTGGCCGTCGCCGAGCTGGCGAGCGAACTCAAGGCCGAGGGCCGGACGCTGACCGACCTGCTGGACGAGCTCGCCGTCCGGCACGGCCTGCACGCCACCGACCAGCTCTCGGTCCGGGTCAAGGACCTCTCGGTGATCGCCGGCGCCATGCGCAGGCTCCGCGAGCGCCCGCCCGCGGAACTCGCCGGGCGCCCGGTGCTCCGCTTCGAGGACCTGGCCCTCGGCGGCGCCGACGACGCGGCGGGCGGCACCCTGCCCCCGACCGACGGCCTGCGCCTGACCCTGGACGACGCCCGGGTGATCGTGCGGCCGAGCGGCACCGAGCCCAAGCTGAAGTGCTACCTGGAGGTCCGGATGCCGGTCGCCTCGGCCGCCGAGCTGAGCGCCGCCCGCAGCGAAGCCACCGGCGTCCTGGACCGCCTCAAACGCGACCTCGCCCGCACCGCCGGCCTCTGACCCCTCCGCCCACCGGGCGGGGAACCGGCCGCTCCTCCTGCTCCTCGGGCTCGCCACGCAGGCCCCCCTGCCGTGCACGGTGCCGGTCTGTGCGCGTTCCCGCAGCGCTGCGCCGTGCGGCGCGCCGCACGGTCACCGGGGCGACGCCGTACTCCCCGGCCGGCTCCCGCTGCGGCGGCAGCCCGGGCGGCGCGGCGGCGTCCCGGCCGCTCGGCCGTCCCGGAGGGGCCGGGCGGTGAGCCTCAGGCGGTGAGCCTCAGGCGGTGAGCCAGAGGACGATGAGGAGAACGGTGCCGGCGGCCATGGGGGCGAGGGTCTCCCAGGACCAGCGGGTGGTGACCTCGCCCTGGGCCCCGGGCTCCTCGCGGTGGCGCTCGGCCAGCTCGCGCAGCTCGCGCACGGCCACATCCGCCGGGGCGGTGCGCTCCTCGTAGTCGTCGGGGCTCGGGGTGCTCACCCCGAACAGGCCACGGCGGGGGCCTTCGCCGGAGGCGAGCCGCTGGTTGTGCCGGTGGGCCTTGGAGCGGGCCCGCAGGGAGACCGGGATGGACCACATCTGGTAGGTCCGGCCCTGCGCCACCAGCTCGGTGGAGTAGCGGGCGCGGACCGTCTCCACGGCGCCCCAGGGGGCGACCACGGTCCGGAACGGATTGCGGATCCGGATGCGGCGCTCCCCGGCGAAGACCGCAGGGCGCAGGCTCATGGCGACGATCAGCGGGACGGCCACCAGCAGGGCGCCCAGGGAGACCACCGGGACCCGGCCGTCGCCGCGGAGGACCGCGTCCCCGCCGAGCCAGACGGTGACCCCCAGCATCAGCACCCCGCCGGCGAGGGCGCCGCCGGAGCGGTAGACGCGGTCGGCGTAGGGCTGGTCGCCGCCGTGGCCGGACGGGCTGCTGGCGGGGGGCTGGGTGCTCATGGCACCGATTGTGCCGCACCGGCCGGTCCCGGGCGCCGGGGAGGGCCGCCTCCTGCACACAGGCGTCCTCCCCGGGCCGGGGGCCGGGCCGGGCGGGCTCAGTTCCAGGCCAACGGGTCCTCCGTGGAGTCGTAGAGCAGTCCGCCCTCGGCGTCGTACGCCTTGAGCACCGGGTAGGCGCCGGGCGTCTCCTCCAGGACTCCGGAGGCGAGGAAGAACCCGGCGTCGTACACCACCTCGTGGGCGGTGCCGCCGTACTCCACGGTCACCTCGGCGACCTCCTCGGTGAAGGCACCGAACTTCACCCAGCGGAAGGGCATCTCCCAGTCCCCGTCGATCCCCCCTTCGGCGGTCTCGTAACGGATGCTGGAGTTCGCGTCGACGACGCGTTCCATCCTTTTGAGCTCGACGCGGTCGGAGAAGCCGTTGTAGAAGCCGTAGAACCCCGTGTCGTCATCGGGCCACTTGGAGCACACGAAGTTGTGGTTCGCGGTGGGGTCCGGGTCCGTGTCGACCACCATCACCCGGCGGATGGGGCCGGGGCCCTGGTTCTCCCCGCCGTGGCCCTGCCAGGCGACCAGGATGCGCAGGTCGTCCGGATCGGGGGCCGGGGTGCCGCCCAGCAGGGGGGCCTCGTTGTTCACCCACTGGTCGTCGATGCAGGCCATCACATCGGCCTGCGCCTGCTCCAGGGTGATGCCGTCCAGAAGCTGCCGGGCGGGGTCGGACGGCGGCTGCACGGTGCCTTCGGGGACTGCCTGCTCCTCGGTACCGGTACCGGTACCGTCCTCGCTCCCGCCCTCGCCGGAGGTGCCGGAGGTGCCGGGGCCGGCGGCCTCCTGGGGCTCCGGCGTGCCGGCCGGCCCGTCGGGGCCGCCGCCCGGGGTCACACTCTGCTGCCCGCCGAACTGCTGGGCGGCGAAGACGCTGCCGGGCAGGGCGACCAGCAGGGCCAGCCCGGCCCCGAGGGCCACCCGGCCGCGCTGCCGCGCCGCCCGGCCCCGCCTGACGATGTCGCCGTAGGGCGCCTCGGTGGCCGGAAGCTCCTCGGCCCGGCTGCTCAGCATCGCGCGGAGCCTGGCCTCGGCCGCGCTCTCGTCCGGGATGTCGGTCACTGCTCTCCCTCTCCTCTTCTGCCGTACGCGGCGAACACCGGGGGTTCGTCGCGGAGGACTCTCCGCAGCGCGGCCAGGGCTCTGGACGCCTGGCTCTTCACCGTGCCGACCGAGCAGCCCAGCGTGCGGGCCACCTCCGCCTCCGGGATGTCCTCCCAGTAGCGCAGCACCACCACCGCGCGCTGCCGGACGGGCAGCCGGGCCAGCGCCGCCATCAGCTCCTGCCGCTGGTCGCTGGCGGAGAGCGGGTCACGGCGGTCGGCCGTATCGGGCAGCGCGTCGGTCAGCCGCTCGGCCACCCGCCGCTTGCGGAACCGGTCCTTGTGGCTGGTGACGAGAATCCGGCGCACATAGGCGTCGGGGTTGTCACTGCGCTGCACCCGTGACCACGAGCGGTACGCCTTGGTGAGTGCGGTCTGTGCCACGTCCTCGGCGAGGTGCGCGTCACCGGTCAGCAGGTAGGCCGTGCGCACCAGCTTCGGCCAGCGGCTGCGCACAAAGACCTGGAATTCCTCTTCGTCATCCGCGTGCATCGAGCACCCCCTCACCCGTCCAGACCACCGTTTCCTCCCGGTGCGTTGCCGGGAGGAGGAAGATTTCTGCGCCCGGTCCCGCAGCGCACGCCGGCAGGCCCGGGGAGCGGGAAAGCCGGGGCTGGGGGATGACATGAGGCTACGCGCGTAGATATGCTCCCCTGGTGACCATGCCACAGACAGCCTCCGCATTCGCGGACGTGGCCGCCTCGGATGCCGCGCTGCGCCGCTTCCTGCACGGCCTGCCCGGGGTCGACGCCGTCGGGCTCCAGGCCCGTGCCGCGACCCTGGCCACCCGTTCCGTCAAGACCACGGCCAAGGCGCACGCCATCGACCTGGCCATTTCCATGGTCGACCTGACCACGCTGGAGGGCGCCGACACCCCCGGCAAGGTCCGGTCGCTCTGCGCCAAGGGCCGCGTCCCCGACCCCGCCGACCGCTCCGTCCCGCAGGTGGCCGCCGTCTGCGTCTACCCGGACATGGTCCCGGTCGCCCGGCGGGCGGTGGCCGGCACCGGCATCAAGGTGGCCTCGGTGGCCACCGCCTTCCCCTCCGGCCGGGCCGCCCTGCCGGTGAAGCTGGCCGACACCCGGGACGCGGTGGCCGCCGGCGCCGACGAGATCGACATGGTGATCGACCGCGGGGCCTTCCTGGCCGGCCGCTATCTCCAGGTCTACGAGGAGATCCGCGCGGTCAGGCAGGAGTGCGCCCGGCCCGGCTCCGCGCCCGACGCCCATCTGAAGGTGATCTTCGAGAACGGCGAGTTGGCCACCTACGACAACGTCCGCCGTGCCTCCTGGCTGGCCATGCTGGCCGGCGCCGACTTCATCAAGACCTCCACCGGCAAGGTCGCGGTCAACGCCACCCTGCCGAACACCCTGGTGATGCTGGAGGCGGTGCGCGACTTCCGGGCGGCCACCGGCACCCGGGTGGGCGTGAAGCCGGCCGGCGGCATCCGTACCACCAAGGACGCCGTGCGCTACCTGGTGCTGGTGAACGAAACCCTGGGCGCCGACTGGCTGAGCCCCGACCGGTTCCGGTTCGGCGCCTCCAGCCTGCTCAACGACCTGCTGATGCAGCGCCAGAAGCTCAGCTCCGGGCGCTACTCCGGTCCCGACTACGTGACGGTGGACTGAGCCGCGATGACCGAATCCCCCTCCGCACCCGAAGCCGTACCCGCATCCACAGCCGTACCCGCATCCGCACCGGCGTCCGGGCCGCTGCCCGGGTTCGCCTACGCACCCGCGCCCGAGTCCCGGGACCTGGCACGGATCGCGCCCTCCTACGGGCTGTACATCGGCGGCGAGTTCCGCGAGGCGCACGACGGCAAGTCCTTCACCACCCTCGACCCGGCGAGCGAGCAGCCGCTGAGCGAGGTGGCCTACGGCGGCGCCGAGGACGTGGACGCCGCCGTGCGGGCCGCCCGGGACGCCTTCCCCGCCTGGTCCGCGCTGCCCGGCGCGGAGCGCGCCAAGTACCTGTTCCGCATCGCCCGCATCGTCCAGGAGCGCTCCCGCGAGCTGGCCGTGCTGGAGACGCTGGACAACGGCAAGCCGATCCGCGAGACCCGGGACACCGACCTGCCGCTGGTCGCCGCGCACTTCTTCTACTACGCGGGCTGGGCGGACAAGCTGGCGCACGCCGGTTTCGGCCCCTCGCCCCGCCCGCTGGGCGTGGCCGGGCAGGTCATCCCGTGGAACTTCCCGCTGCTGATGCTGGCCTGGAAAGTGGCCCCGGCGCTGGCCTGCGGCAACACCGTGGTGCTCAAGCCCGCCGAGACCACCCCGCTGTCCGCGCTGTTCTTCGCGGACATCTGCCGCCAGGCGGGCCTGCCGGCCGGTGTGGTCAACATCGTCACCGGGGACGGCACCACCGGCGCGCATCTGGTGGCCCACCCGGGCGTGGACAAGATCGCCTTCACCGGCTCCACCGCCGTGGGCAAGGAGATCGCCCGCACGGTGGCCGGCACCGGCAAGCGGCTCACCCTGGAGCTGGGCGGCAAGGGCGCCAACATCGTCTTCGACGACGCCCCGCTGGACCAGGCCGTGGAGGGCATCGTCAACGGCATCTTCTTCAACCAGGGCCAGGTGTGCTGCGCGGGCTCCCGGCTGCTGGTGCAGGAGTCGGTGTACGAGGAGCTGCTGACCTCGCTGAAGCGGCGGCTGTCCACGCTGCGGGTGGGCGATCCGCTGGACAAGAACACCGATGTGGGCGCGATCAACTCGGCCGAGCAGCTCGCCCGGATCACCTCGCTCACCGAGGCGGGCGAGGCGGAGGGCGCCGAGCGCTGGTCGGTGCCGTGCGCGCTGCCCTCCTCCGGCTACTGGTTCGCGCCCACCCTGTTCACCGGGGTGTCCCAGGCGCACCGGATCGCCCAGGAGGAGATCTTCGGGCCGGTGCTGTCCGTGCTGACCTTCCGCACCCCCGACGAGGCGGTGGCCAAGGCCGACAACACCCCCTACGGGCTGTCCGCCGGGATCTGGACGGAGAAGGGCTCGCGGATCCTGTGGCTGGCGGACCGGCTGCGGGCCGGGGTGGTCTGGGCCAATACGTTCAACAAGTTCGACCCCACCTCCCCCTTCGGCGGCTACAAGGAGTCGGGCTTCGGCCGCGAGGGCGGCCGCCACGGTCTGGAGGCGTACCTCGATGTCCGATAAACCCCAGAAAGCACAGAAGCCGCAGAAGGGTCAGAGGACTCAGAAGTCCCAGAAGGCTCAGAAGGCGCAGAAGGCGAGCCTGCAGGGCGCGCGGAGCACGCCGGGCGGGCCGGGCGGGAGCGCCGCCCCGGAGGAACCGTCGCGGGAGCGGCGGCAGGGACAGGAAACGGAGACGGAGCGGACTGCGGCCGTGCGGCTGAGCGTATTCAAGACGTACAAGCTGTTCATCGGGGGCGCGTTCCCCCGGTCCGAGAGCGGACGGGTGTACCAGGTGACCGATCCCGGGGGCAACTGGCTGGCCAACGCGCCGCAGGCGTCCCGCAAGGACGCCCGGGACGCGGTGGTCGCCGCCCGCAAGGCGTTCCCCGGCTGGTCCCGGGCCACCGCCTACAACCGCGGCCAGATCCTCTACCGGGTGGCCGAGATGCTGCAGGGCCGGCGCGAGCAGTTCGCCGCCGAGGTGGCCGCCGCCGAAGGGCTCTCCCCGGCGCAGGCCGCCGCCCAGGTGGACGCCGCGACCGACCGCTGGGTCTGGTACGCGGGCTGGTCGGACAAGGTGACCCAGGTGGCGGGCGCGGCGAATCCGGTCGCCGGGCCGTACTTCAACGTCTCCTCCCCCGAGCCGACCGGCGTGGTGGCGGTACTGGCGCCCGCCGAGTCGTCCCTGCTGGGCCTGGTGTCCGTGCTGGCGCCGGTGATCGTCACCGGCAACACGGCCGTGGTGGTGGCCGCCGAGCCGGCGCCGCTGCCCGCGCTCTCCCTGGGCGAGGTGCTGGCCACCTCGGACCTGCCCGGCGGGGTGGTCAATGTGCTCTCCGGCCTCACCGCCGAGCTGGCCCGGCCGCTGGCCGCGCACCAGGACGTCAACGCCATCGACCTGACCGGCACCGGGCAGGACACGGAGCTGGCCCGGGAGCTGGAGAGGGCCGCGGCGGAGAACCTCAAGCGGGTGTTCCGCCCGCGCGCCGAGGAGTGGGCGGCCGAGCAGTCCACCGACCGTCTGCTGGTCTTCCTGGAGACCAAGACCGTCTGGCACCCCATGGGTGTCTGAGCCGCACCGGCGGGCCGGGGCCGGTGTGGCGCGTGCCACGCCCCCGCGGCCCGCCGCACGGAGCCCGCTCCGCCCGGACTCGGCGAGAATGGACTCCCGTGAGCGAGCCGGTGAGTGAGACCGACAACCTGCCGGGACCGGGGCCCCGGGTCCGGGTGATCCTGCTGACGGGCCCTTCCGGGTCGGGCAAGTCCCGGCTCGCCGAGCGCACCGGGCTGCCGGTGCTGCCGCTGGACGACTTCTACAAGGAGGCCGGGGACCCGACCCTGCCGCTGCTGGCCGACGGCAGCGCCGTGGACTGGGATTCGCCGGACTCCTGGGACGCCGGGGCCGCCCTGGCCGCCATCGAGCGGCTGTGCACGCGGGGCAGCGCCACCGTTCCGCGCTACGACATCGCGGCAAGTGCCCGCGCCGGGCTGCGCACCCTGGACCTGGCGGGCAGCCCGCTGTTCGTGGCCGAGGGCATCTTCGCCGCCGAGATCGCCCGCCGCTGCGCCCGGCTGGGGCTGCTGGCCGACACCCTCTGTCTGCGCAACCGGCCGCTGACCACCTTCCGGCGCCGGCTGCTGCGGGACGTCCGCGAGGCGCGCAAACCCGTGCCGTTCCTGCTGCGCCGCGGCTGGCTGCTGATGCGCGCGGAGGGCGGCATCGTGGCCCGGCATGCGGCGCTGGGGGCCCACGCCTGCGGCCGCGACGAGGCGCTGGCCCGCATCGCCCGGCTGCGCACCGCGGCCGGGGCCGGCGCTCCCCGGCTCCGCTGAGCCCGTCGTGGGCTCCGCCGGGCCGGTCCTGCCGTGCCGTGCCGCACGTGGTCAGGACATGGGTCAAGGGGTCCGGTCGCCTCCCCTGACGACCGGACCCCTTCGGTTCCCCTGGGGTCCCCCCTCGGGCCCCCGTGGCGCCCGGTTGCCCGGGCGCCGGTCCCCCGTTGTTCCCCGGTGTCCCCCTCGGTCCCCTCCTGGTTCCCCCGTCCCCATTCCCTCGGGTTCCCCCGCTTCACCTCCCCGCGCCGGGTCCGGCGCGGTCCCCCTTGTCGCCCCCGCCTGTCAGGCGACCAGCTCGCCGTAGGACCCCTCCTGGTCCCGTCCGTGGCCGAGCGCCCGGTCCTCGCGCAGCCGGCGCAGCGTGCGCCAGATACTGCTTTTCACGGTGCCGACACTGATGTTGAGCGTGTCGGCGATCTCCGGATCGGTCTGTCCCTCGTAGTACCGCAGGACCAGCATGGTCCGCTGCTGTTCGGGCAGCCGCGCCAGCGCCTGCCACAGCACCGTGCGCAGCTCGGTGCCGCGCATGCTGTCCGGCTCCCCCGCCGTCTCCGGCAGTTCCTCCGTCGGATACTCGTTGAGCTTGCGCCTGCGCCAGGCGCTGATGTGCAGATTGGTCATGGTGCGGCGCAGATACCCGCCCACCGCCGCCTTGTCGGCGATCCGGTCCCAGGCCCGGTAGGTGGACAGCAGGGCGTTCTGCAGCAGGTCCTCCGCCTCGTACCGGTCACCGGTGAGGTGGTAGGCGGCTGCGTACAGGGAGGCCCGGCGCTCCTGCACATAGGCGGTGAACTCCGCCTCTGCGCCTCCCCCGGCGCGCCGGTGCCCCCCGGCCGCCTCCCCGTACGCGGTGTTTCCCGCCCCCCGCCGCCGTACCGCCGGCCCCCCGGCCGGCGTGTCCGGCGCGTCCTTGCCCGCCTCCCCCGTGGCGAGCGACAGGTACGCCGGACGCTGATGTCCGATGCCGCGACGACCCCCATGCCTGTTCGCCGCACCGGACGGCTTGTCGCAGCGGACCCCTGCCACGGCGGCGGCGCGCGAGCGGGTGGTGCCGACTGCGGTGTGCTTGCTGTGCAGTGCGCTCATCGCTCTCCCCCGTCATGGAGTCGTCGCTGCGTTCCGTCGGGAAATACACTGCCCGGCCAGTTTCATGGCGGGGTCCCCCAACTGTCACAGCGCTGTCACAGGCGGCCCGGAGGGGTTCCGGACGGCCGCCCCGTCCGTTCCGCCGGGCCCGGACCCGGCAGCCACCTGCGAAATCGTCCGACATGTCGCCATGAACCGGGCGTCCCGGGCGGTATTCCCGGCCGCACGCTCGAACTCCGGGCGCGCCATGGGCCAGAATGACCGGCGTGGCTTTCCTGTTGCTGATCGAGGACGACGAGGCGGTGCGCACGGGCCTGGAGATGGGCCTGACCCGGCAGGGGCACCGGGTGATCACCGCGCCGTCCGGTGAGGACGGTCTGCGCCTGCTGCGCGAGCAGCGGCCGGACCTCATCGTGCTGGACGTCGGGCTGCCCGGGATCGACGGCTTCGAGGTGTGCCGGCGCATCCGCCGCACCGACCAGCTCCCGATCATTCTGCTGACCGCGCGCAGCGACGACATCGACGTGGTGGTCGGCCTGGAGTCCGGCGCCGACGACTACGTGGTCAAACCCGTGCAGATCCGGGTGCTGGACGCCCGGGTCCGGGCGGTGATGCGCCGCGGCGAGCGGGAGACCAGCGACTCCGCGGCCTTCGGCGCCATAGTGATCGACCGGGCCGCCATGACGGTCACCAAGCACGGACAGGAGCTGAAGCTCACCCCGACCGAGCTGCGGCTGCTGCTGGAGCTGAGCCGCCGGCCCGGCCAGGCGCTGTCCCGCCAGCAGCTCCTGCGGCTGGTCTGGGAGCACGACTACCTCGGGGACTCCCGCCTGGTGGACGCCTGTGTGCAGCGGCTGCGCGCCAAGGTCGAGGACGTGCCCTCGTCGCCCAAACTGATCCGCACCGTGCGCGGTGTGGGCTACCGGCTGGACGCTCCGCAGTGACCGGCCGCGCCACCGGGAACGACGGCCGGCTGCGGCGCTGGAAGCAGGGGGCGCTGCGACTGACCAGCCTGCGCTTCCGGCTGGTGACGGTCTTCGCGCTGGTGGCGCTGATCGCGGCGGTGTCGGTGTCCGGCATCGCCTACTGGCTCACCCGGGACGCGGTGCTCACCCGGTCGCAGAACGCGGCGCTCAACGACTTCCGCAGATCCCTGGAGCAGCGGGCGAGTTCGCTGCCGGACGACCCCTCCTGCCACTCGCTGCGCACCACGGCCGGGGAACTGGCCTCCACCGCCCAGGGCTACCAGGTCGTCCTGGTGCGGGACATGGCCGACGGCTCGACCTGTGTGGCCCAGTCCGATCCCCGCGCCTTCACCCTGGACATGGTGCCCGCCTCGCTGACCGATGCGGTGCACACCCGGCGGACCCGGCCGGACGACGACGAGGCCGCGCCGTTCCATCTGTACTGGCAGCGGATCTCCATGAACGGCGAGCCCTATCTGGTGGGCGGCGCCCAGGTGATGGGCGGCGGCCCCACCGGCTACATGATGGCCACGCTCGCCCCCGAGCAGGACGATCTCCATTCCCTGGCCTGGTCGCTGGGGATAGCGACCGCGCTGGCCCTGCTGGGCTCGGTGGTGCTGGCACAGGCCGCGGCCACCACCGTGCTGCGCCCGGTGCAGCGGCTGAACAGCGCGGCCCGGCAGCTGGGCGAGGGCGAGCTGTCCACCCGGCTGGAGGTGCGCGGCGCGGACGAACTCGCCGAGCTGACCCGGACCTTCAACCGGGCGGCGGCGGCGCTGGAGGAGCGGGTGGCGGACCTGGCGGCCCGGGAGGCGTCCAGCCGGCGCTTCGTGGCCGACATGTCGCACGAGCTGCGCACCCCGATGACGGCGATCACCGCGGTCACCGATGTCCTGGAGGACGAGGTGGATTCGCTGGACCCGATGATCGCGCCGGCCGTGCAGCTGGTGGTGAGCGAGACCAAGCGGCTCAATGTGCTGGTCGAGAACCTGATGGAGGTCACCCGGTTCGACGCGGGCACCGCCCGGATGGTGCTGGACGACGTCAACATCGTGGACCAGATCACCGCCTGCCTGGACGACCGGGCCTGGCTGGACGCGGTGCAGGTCAGCGGCGAACGGGACATCGTGGCCCGGCTGGACCCGCGGCGGCTGGACGTGATCCTGGCCAATCTGATCGGCAACGCCCTCAAGCACGGCGGCTCGCCGGTGCGGGTCAGGGTCGGCGAGGACCGCTCGGAGGGGCGGGACGACATCGTGATCGCGGTGGCGGACAACGGTCCGGGCATTCCGGCCGATGTGCTGCCGCACGTCTTCGACCGGTTCTACAAGGCGAGCGCCTCCCGGCCGCGGTCGGAGGGCAGCGGCCTGGGGCTGTCCATCGCCCTGGAGAACGCACATCTGCACGGCGGGGAGATCACCGCGCACAACGCCGCGGAGGGCGGCGCGGTGTTCACGCTGCGGCTGCCGCGGCAGGCCGGTGCCGCGGAACGGCCCCGGCCGCAGGGCGAGGGCCGCGAGCGGCACGACGACGCCGACGCCGCCGGGGACGCCGGGGACGCAGGAGGGGCCGCGGACACCGGCGGCACCGCCCGGAGCGGAGACACCACGGACATCACGGACACCGGAGTCAGCGCGGACAGCGCGGACAGCGCGGACAGCGCGGACAGCGCGGACAGCGCGCGGAGCCGCCCACGCGGCGACGGCGGCACCGTACCGGCCGCGGACCCGGCCGGTACCGGCGGCGCGAAGGNCGGAGCCGCCCACGCGGCGACGGCGGCACCGTACCGGCCGCGGACCCGGCCGGTACCGGCGGCGCGAAGGGAGAGCGCTGAGATGCGACGCCCCCTGCGCAGCGCCGCGGCCCGGCTGCCGCTCCTGGCCGTCCTGGCCGCAGCGTCCGCCGGCTGCGGCATACAGTCGGTCGACGTGCCCGTGGACGCCGGGCCGGCGCCCTCCCGTTCCACCTGCGACGCGCCCGCCGCGCCCGCCGGGGAGGCGGGCACCGAGCTCTATCTGGTCTGCGGCTCCCGCGTGGAGTATGTGACCCGCCCGTTCCCCTTCGGCGGGCAGGAGTCGCCGGCCTCCAGCCGGTCGACGATCGCCGCGGCCCTGCTGGCCGCGCTCCAGGGCGAACTCTCCGACGAGGAGCGGGCGGCCGGCTTCACCACCTCGGTCCCCGGCGGGCTGAAGGTGCTCCAGCCGGCCGAGGGCGATCCCCACGACCTGGTCCGGCTCAGCCAGCACCCCAAGGACCTGCCGGCCTTCGCCCTGGTGCAGGTGATCTGCACCTTTGCGCACGCCGAGGCGCTGGGGAACGAGAGCTACGTGCTGCTCGCCGGGCCGCCCGGCGAGGAGCGGCACGGGCAGGAGCCGGGCAAGTACCCGTGCGCGGAATCGATGCGCAACCGGCCGGAGTCCGCGCACACCGAATTCACCCCGCTGACTCCGCCGCGGGCCACCGGGACCCGGCCCTGAGCGGCCCCGGTACCGGCGCGGGTCCGGCGGCCGGCCGCAAGCGGCACAATTCACCCCGAGGGCGGAACCGGACGGACTCCTGTGGCGTCCTGCTTTCCGTGCACCGTCTTGAGAAGGCTTCTCCCGGGGAATCCCCGGGCGGAAGCGGTGTCAGTCCACGGGTGCGCGGCACGGCTCTGGTGCTGCTCACCTCGTATCTGCTGTTCGTCGGCTGGCTGATGCTGCGTCCGCTCACCGTGATGTGGGTGGAGCCGTCGAACCTGGAGCCCTTCGCCTCCCTCCGCGCCGATCTGCGGCAGGGCACCTGGCACGGGCTGCGTGTCATCACCGGAGGGCTGCTGCTGCTGGCGCCGCTGGGGGTGCTGGTGCCCGCGCTGGGGCGGTGCCTGGGCGGTTCCCGCTTCCTGTCCTTCTCCCGCACGGTGTTCACCGGGGCGATGGTCTCGCTCACCCTTGAGCTGGTGAAGTCGACGGTGCCCAGCCAGGTGGCCAATGTGGACGCGCTGATGCTGAACACGCTCGGCGTGGCCCTGGCCCATCTGCTCTGCTATGGACGGCTGCGGGCGCTGCTGCTGCACGAGCCGCGCCGGCCGGCCGCGCGCACCGCCCTGGGGCAGGAGCCGGCGCCGGGCATCGGCGGGCCGGC
>NZ_WTLH01000149.1 GCF_011421595.1 Streptomyces sp. YIM 98790
CGCCCTGCCGCAGCAGCTCCCGGCGGACGTCGGCGGCCGGCACCCGGCGGGGCGGGCGGCGGCCGTGCACGGCCAGCGCGGCGCAGACGCCCGCGGCCTGGCCGGTGGCCATGGAGATCGGCATGACCCGGTAGGAGGAGTGGGCGACATGCGTGCCGGAGATGCAGCGCCCGGCGACCAGCAGGTGGTCGGTGTGCCGGGGCACCAGGCAGCGCAGCGGGATGTCGTAGGACTGGCCGCGGGGCACCCGGCGCAGCACGGTGCCGGTGCCCTCCGGGTTGTGGATGTCGATCGGGTACGCGCCCTGGGCGATGCCGTCCGGGAAGGCACGGGCGGCCATGATGTCGTGCCCGGTGAGCTTGTAGTCGCCCATGATGCGGCGGGTTTCCCGGACGCCGATCTGTACGCCGGTCTGTGCCGGGTAGGCATGTGCGAAGCCGGGGACGCGGTGGCGCAGGAAGCGGGCTATCTGCTCGAACTGGCGGCGGGCGGCGTACTCGGCCCTGGTCAGGTCCCACACGCTGGTGCCCAGCGCCCGGGTCACCCGGGTGCTGTTGACGCTGACCTCCCGCTCGTGCGGGGTGGCGAAGAACAGCACGTCCTCGCGGGGCAGCTCCAGCTCCCCGGCGGCCGTGGCCTCCGCGACCAGGTCCCACAGGCCGTGCACGCCGCGCCACTGGCCGGGATGGTCCCGGACGTAGGCGGCGAAGCCCTCCCGGTCGAAGTCCACCATGCGGAACATCAGGGTCATGGGCTGCACCAGGCCGTCCTCGGCCCGGCCCACCTCGTAGGGGGCTCCGGCGGCGGCCGCGATGTCGCCGTCGCCGGTGCAGTCCACCACCGCGCCGGCCTCGATCAGCAGCGGCCCGGACTTGGTCTCGAAGATCACGCCCTGCGCGGCCTTCCCGGTGCCCGGGACCCCGCCCTCGGGCAGGACCGAGGTGGCGAAGGAGTGGAACAGCATCCGCACCCCGGCCTCGTCCATCAGGTCCAGGGCGGTGAGCTTGAACAGCTCCGGGTCGAAGGGGACGGTGTAGCCGGTGGCGGTGGTGGGCGGGACGGCTCCGCCGCGGTCGGTGAGGCGGTCCAGCAGCCTCCACAGCGCCCCGGCGACGACGGGTTCCCCCTCGCCGTGGTCGGTCGGCAGCAGCCGGGTGCCGTCGCCGGCCAGGGCCTGCTTCTTCTCGTTGTGGAACGACATCAGCGGCATGACCAGGGCGGCGGTGGCGTTGCCGCCGAGGAAGCCGTAGCGCTCGGCGAGTATCACCTCGGCGCCGGCCTCGGCCGCGCCGAGTGCCGCGCCCAGACCGGCCGGGCCGCCGCCCACCACCAGGACATCGGTGCCGGCCGCCAGCCGGGCCTGCCGGGGCGGCAGGGCGACCATGCGCCGGTCGTCCGGGGGCTCGAGGATCGGCATGGCTGGGTGGCTCCTTTCCCGGCGGGCCCGGGCCGGCCCGCCGTCAGGTCCCGCCGCCGCGGGCGGCCGCCCGGGGTGCGGCGGTGCCGGGCGGGCTCAGCGGGGACCGGGTCTCCGCGCCGCCCGGTCCATCTCGTCGAGCAGGTCGCGGCAGTGGTCGCAGGTCTCGGCGGAGAGCGCGCGCAGGCCGTGTACCCGTTCCAGCAGCGCCTCACGGCCGCCCGGGTACTCGTCCCAGAGCCGGTCCACCTCGGCGAGCAGCAGCCCGGCGTGCTCGCGTGCCATGCCCACCAGCTCCGGCGCACCGGCGCGGCGGGCGAAGTCGAAGACCTTCCCGGCGTACGGCAGCGGCAGGAAGGGCACCCCGGAGAGCGCCGCGAAGATCAGGAAGTGCAGCCGCATCCCCACGGCCAGTTCCATCCGCCGCATCAGGCCGAGCAGCTGCGCCGGGCGGTAGGTGCCATTCAGGACGCGGCCCTGCTCGGGCAGCGTCATGTGGGCCAGTACGGCGTGCGCGTGCCGGACGTCCTGCCGCTCCATCGGCATGAACACCACGTGCGCGTCCAGGCGGCGGATCAGGAAGTCGGCGACGCCGGCCAGCAGCGCGTGGTAGCCGCCCTCGTCCAGGTGCTCGGCGGCCCGGCCGGGCTCACGCACCGACATGGCGACCAGCCGGACGCCGGCGGGTATGCCCTCCTTCTCCAGCATGCGGTCGGTGAACTTCTCCGGCTCCAGCAGCAGGGCGGGATCGGCGGTGACCGTGATCTCCCGGGCCACCCCGACCTCCTCCAGCACCAGCTTGGACTCCTCGTCGCGGACCACCACCCGGTCCATGTCGCGCAGCGCGCGGCGCACCGCGGACCGGTCCTCGCGTTCGGTGAGCGGGCCGGCGCCCAGTGCGTAGCCGAAGGTGTGCACCCCGGCGGCGTGCGCGGCGGCGACCAGCCGCAGATAGCGGCGGGCCTCGCCGTCGTAGAGGATGCCGCCGCCGCCCAGCACCAGCAGGTCGAGCCGGGACAGGGCGGCGGCCACGGCCTGCTGGCCGACCCCCTCCCAGCCCACCACCTCGTGCAGTCCGGGGTGGTGGGCGCGGGTGTGGTCGGGTCTGCGGCTGAACACCGTCAGCCGGGCACCGGGGCGGCAGCTCCGCAGGCAGCCGAGCACGCAGGTGAGGATGGATTCGTCACCGATGTTGAAGCCGCCGTAGGAGCCGAGCACGCCGATCCGGGGACCGGTGGTGCCGGCCGCGGCCGTGGCCCCGCCCGCTGCCATCTCCCGCCTCCGTTCCGTCCTGTTCCGGGCACCGGTGTGCAGTCCGTCCCGTGGGGCCGCCGGGCTGAGCCGGCCGGGGCCGGGCGGCCGGCTCAGCCGTGCTTGCCGCGGCCGGTGAGGGCGTCCCGGGCCCGGTCGACGAGCCCGGCGCCGGGGGCGAGCAGCTTGTTGGCGGGCGGGGTGTCGGGGGCGCTCGGGTGCGGCCGGGTCGGCGCCATGGACTTGGCCCGGCGCACCTTGTCGCCGAGCTCCTGCATCATCTCGGGCGGGCAGGACCGGGCCAGGCGCGGGAACAGATTGGTCTCCTCGTCCTGGACGTGTTCCCGGACCTCGCCCATGACCCGGGTGATCAGCCGGTCGAAGTCCGGGTCCCCGGCGTTCAGGCCCTCCAGCTCCTTCAGCAGCCGCTCGACGGTGGCGTGGTCCTCGATCTCCTTGTCGGCGATGCGGTCGCCGTCCGGGCTGATGTGCTCCCTGGTCGCCGGGTAGAGGTACTCCTCCTCGGCGACCGAGTGCCGCACGAGTTCGATGGTGATCTTGTCGGCCAGTTCCTTGCGCCGCTCGTCACCGGAGGGAAGCGACTCGATACGGCCGAAGAGGTCCTCCACCTCCCGGTGGTCGCTGGTCAGCTCGTCGACGATGTCCCCGCCATGTGCCATGTCCGTCCTCTTTCCTTTCCGTGGGGTGGGTGTGCTCGACGGGCCCGGGGCCCCGCCGGTCCGGCGGGGCACTCCTAGGCCGTCTCCTCGTCCCGCTCGCCCTCGGCCTGCGAGGGCGTGGTCACCAAGCCGTCGTATCCGTGTTCCTTGCCGGATGCCGGGTTGCCGGCGGCGGTGGCCGGGTCGGCGTCGCGTTCCCCCTCCGCCTGGGAGGGGGTGAGGTGACTGCCGTCGAAGCCGCCCGCCGGGTGAGGCGTCTGCTGCTCGGTCATGGCTGGTGCTCCTGCTCCTCGCGCTCGTCACGGTGGCCGCGGCTGTCGCGCACCCGCCGAGTCAAGCCCGCGGACGTCCGCGGAGCCCGGGATTCCTCCCTTGGTGGGCATGGCTGGGCCGCCGACCGCGATGGGCCGGCGCGAGGACGTTCCGGACCGCGCCCCGGCATCACCGCTGCCCGCCCGGGTAGCCCGCGGGCGGCGCCGGAAACCTCCGTTTCCGGCCGCGGCGTCCGCTCCGCCCTGCGGCGACGTGGCGCGCGTCACCGCCCGCGGGTGCTCCGCGCCACGTCACAGGAGAGCGCGCGGGCAGTACGCTGGCGGCGTCCCCGTGCTTGTCCCCACCGGCAGCGCTGCCGGTACCCGCGCAGCGCCGCGCGGAGCGCGTCCCCTGCTCGACCCGGGAGGCTGACTTCCGTGTGCGCCGATCTCACCCCGGTCATTTCCGCGACCACGCGGTGGCTGCTGCGCGCCTATCCGGCGCCCGGCGGGCCGCTGGCCACCGTCCTCGCCGAGGCACAGGCCCGGCAGGCGGTGACCGTCGCGGCGTGGCTGCGCTACCCGACGGCGATGGACGCCGCGCTGCTCACCCTCTCCGGGCCCGGCGGCTCGGGGCGGCTGGACTGGATCGCCGGGGCCGACGCGACGGTCGCCGCGGCGGGCGGCCCGGACGGGCCCGGACCGGAGGGCAGCCCGCAGGACGCCTGGCGGAGCTGGGTGGACGAGGCGGTGGCGAGCTGGGCGGCCTGTCTGCTCTCCTCGCCGTCCCTGGCCGAGCAGGCGGTGTCGCTGCTGGCCGACTGCGAGCAGGCGCCCTCGCCGGGCGGCTTCCGCCGCCTGCTGGCGCCGGACGAGCACGACCGCCGGGCGGCGGCGCTGCTGCGCCACCCGGATCTGCTCGCCCCCATAGCCGAGCTGCACCGCTCCCAGCTTGTCGACCGGCTCTTCCCCGACCCGGTCGGCACCGACTGAACGGGGCGGCCGCGGCCCGCGCGGGCAGCCGTGGACGCGGCAGGACGGGAAGGGAGAGCCCCACCGCGGCCGGGTGGCGGCCCGCGGTGGGTGTCCTCCGCAGCGGCGGAGCGGTGCGGGTCAGTTCCCGGCGGTGAGGGAGGGGCCGGAGGCCGGTACGGCGGCCGGGTCGTCGTCGCGGTAGAAGATGTCGATGTCGACCTCCTCGCCGCCCATGACCACGGTGTCCCAGGGGCCGCTGGCCACCATGGTGTGCAGGGTCTCGTCGTTCACCCGGCGCAGGTGGGTGCGGAGCGAGGCGTCGTCGGGCATGCCCGGGATGCGCGGGGCCAGGCGGTCGCGGATGCCACGGAGCCGGTCCATGAAGGCGGCCGTGTCGGCCTCCCGGTCCGCGCCGCCGGCCGCCGCGTCCTCGATGCTGCGGCCGATCAGTTCCTTGATGGCGTGGACCCTGCCCTGCTCGTCCGTGGTGACCATGGCGTTCCAGGCGCGGCTCTTGTGCCGGTACTGGAGCATCGACATGGCGGCTTCGTGGCGGGTGAAATCGGCATCGCGGAACGGGAGGCCCTGCCAGGCGCCGCCGAGGGTGCGCGCCAGGGAAATGGCGGAGGCGAGGCCGCTGTTCAGGCCGCGGCCGGGCCAGAAGTGAATGGCGTTGGCGGCGTCGCCGAGCAGGAAGCCGTACGTGCCCGGGGAGGAGGAGGTCGGGGAGTACAGCCGGGCGGTGAACCGGGGCCGCTGGACCATGTCGAGCCGGAATGCGGTGACCGCGGCCAGGTTCTCCTCCGGCACGCCCATGAACTCCAGGCCTTCCCTGACCCGGCGCCACAGCGCCGAGCCCTTGACCAGGGAGGGCAGGAAAAGGGTGTGGTGGGTGGCGCAGTGGTAGTCGCCGTAGTCGTCCCGGCTCATCACGCAGGGGCGGGAGGCGATGCACTGGGTGAAGACCTGCTTGACCGGGTCGATGCCGACGACTTCCCGGGCCTCCTCGTCGGTGAGGCGCATGTTGAGGAATCCGTCGCCGCGCAGCGCGTTCAGCAGGAAGCGGTTCTGCGCCACGGTGAGCAGCACGATCATGGGGTCGGTCAGCTCGGACTGGACCCGCAGGCCCAGGACGATGTCCTGCAGGTGCCGGCCGTCCACGGAGTAGATGGAGGTGTCGGCCTGGCCGAACTTGTCCTTGTAGAACTCGCGGGTGCGGGAGCGTGCTCCCTCGCAGATGACCAGGACGTGGTCCCTCGCCGTGGACTCGTGGTGTTCGTCCGGCACGAACCTTTCGGGTATCAGGGTGATGCGTCCGGGCTTTTCGTTGGCTATGTCCAGGAGCTTGTCCTCGATGTACCGGATGCGGATGTTCCGGGGGCCGCAGCCGCGGATGGAATCAGGTCCGGCCGGCCACATTTCGGTGTAATTGTCCCCCGTGAACAGCTCCTGCTGGATGTACTCGGGGAGGCCGAGGAACTGCCGGCTCTGGATCGTCACCACCTGCTGGCGCCGGACATTCCCCTGGCCCAGGTCCTTCCAGACGACCCGGGAGCCCTCCTTGGTCCACCGTTCGTCGTATATCGTGACGGCCACCGCCGGGCCCATGAGGTGGTCGAGAAGCAGGGCGAAAGCCAGCCCTACCGGACCGCCGCCGGTGACGGTCACATTCAGCACCGGAGGTGGTGGTGCGGTATCCGCCGTCCGCCCGGAGATCATGGATTCCGGCAGTGAGAAATCCGCAATCGTCTCCATGCCGTCGGCCGGTTCGAAGGCGAATGTCTCGTCGTCAATGGTGATGAGATCGCCGGGCTGCAGCACATGGGAGGTCACCCGCTTGCCGTTGACCTGCGTCCCATTCCGGCTGCCGCGGTCGTGGAGCACATAGTCGCCGTTCTCCCGGAGCACCTCGGCGTGAAAACGCGAGGCCCTGCGACTGGCGATCACCACATTGCTCCCGGCCTGGCGACCGAAGGTGAACGGTGCGTCACCGATCGGGAATCTCCGCCCGGCGAGCGGGCCCACTCGCCCGACAATCACAGGTGGCATGGGTCATTCCTTTCCATGGAGGCGTTGTGAAAACCCGGGAAACCGCCCAGGTCACGGGAGAGCGTGCGAACGGCATTCCAGCACCTTCTGTCGCACCCGCACCCGGCTCCCCCCTGGTCCCACAGGCCACAGCCGCCACTGCGTCATCCACCGCAACTTCATCACCACGGACACACCGCGCCGATCGCCAGCGGACACTTCCGGTTCCCCCCGCCCACGCGTGATCAGAAAACTGAACAGCTACTTTGTAGGGAGGCGGAGGAAGCAAGTCAAGTCACGAACTCGGCAGACGCACCGGTAACCGAAGCAATTCCGCACCCTCCGCTCCGTGCGGAATGTCAGCCATGCCTTTCGGCCAATTCCGCCCCCCGGGTCCCCGCCCGTCACCTCGCCGGGAAATCGGTGCACGAGCCGCTGCACCGGGGACGCCGCCCGCCGCGGACGGCCGCGCCGCCCCCTGACGCGGGGTGCGCCGGCGGTCACCGGCCGCACGGCGGCCGTTCGGCGCCCCGGGGTGCCGCCGGGCGCCCCGGATGTGCGGGATGTATTGACACTGGTGAAACGTGTTGGAAAACTCCCCCACTCAGAAAGCGCTTGCTGCAGCGCCGCCCGCCGCCGTCCCCCTCGCTTCCTTCCTCGTCCGCACCGCAGCCCGGCCCGGGGAATGAATCGATTCACTCCTGGACTCCGTCCAGGCCGGGGACCCGGGCGGCCGGCGTGCCGGCGGGCACACGGCAATCTCGATCGGGAGGACGGATGGGCAGAACAACTGCCAGAGCCCCTGGACGGCGCAGACGGGGGGTGCTCCGGAGCGCGCTGGCCGGGCTCACCGCACTCGCCGCGGCGGCCGTCGGCCTGGCCGTGCCGGGCTCCGCCGCCGCGGCGGAGGGTGACGGCCCCACGGTCTATCTGGCCAGTGACTCCACCGTGCAGACCTACGACCCCTACTGGGTCCCGCAGGCCGGCTGGGGCCAGATGCTGGACCGCTTCTTCACCGAGGACGTCACCGTCGCCAACCACGCGATCGGCGGACGCAGCTCGCGCTCCTTCGTCGAGGAGGGGCGGCTGGAGGTGATCCTGGAGCAGATCCGGCCCGGCGACTACCTCTTCGTCCAGTTCGGGCACAACGACGCCACCGTCAGCCGGCCGGAGCGCTACACGCCGCCGGAGGACTACAAGGAGTACCTCCGCAACGACTACATCGCCGGGGCCCGCGCCAGGGGCGCCGTCCCGGTGCTGGTCACGCCGGTCTCGCGGCGCTCCTTCGACCCCGGGACCGGCCTGTTCAACGTCTCCTTCCCCGAGTACGTGCAGAAGGTGCACGAACTCGCGGTGGAGGAGAACGTGCTGATGGTGGACCTGTCCGCATCCAGCCGGGCCTACCTGGACGACATCGGGCCGGAGGAGGCCAAGTCCGTCTTCCTGCACGTGCCGGCCGGGGTCTACCCCAACCGTCCGGACGGCACCACGGACGACACCCACTTCCAGGAGTACGGCGCCATCCAGATGGCCCGCCTGGTGGCCCAGGGGGTGGCGCAGCTCGACACGCCGCTGGCCCGGTACGTGCGGGAGGCCGGACCGCCCGCCGAGGTGCCGGCCGCGCCCGCCGGGCTGCGCACCGACACCGTGTCCAACGCCGGTGTCCGGCTGCTGTGGGACGAGGTCCCCGGCGCCGACATCTACCGGGTGCAGATCCGCGAGGCGGGCGACCCGGCCGCCGGGTTCCGGCTCGGCACCACCTCCACGGTCGGGGTCGCCCAGCTCGGCGACCTGGCCGAGGAGACCGCGTACGAGGTCCGGGTGGTCGCGGTGAACGCGCGCGGCGAGTCCCTGCCCTCGGCCGTGCTCGCCTTCGCCACCGTGGCGGCCGACCTGCGGTTCGACTTCGGCCCGGTGGGCCAGCCGGTCGGCGAGGGCTTCACCGGGATGAACCGCACCGTCCTCTACACCGGGGAGCGCGGCTACGGCCTGACCGAGACCGGTGCCATGATCGACCGGGACCGCGGGGACGGCGCGGACGACGTGGGGCGCGACTTCGTCGCCTGGTTCGGCGGCTCCTACGAGTTCAGGGCCGATGTGGCGAACGGCCGCTACGCGGTCCGGGCCACCGTGGGCGATCTGCTGGGCTCGGCCCGCACCGTCTTCGCCTTCGAGGGCTACGACTACGGCCAGGTCTCCTCGCCGAGCCGGCAGGTGATCACCCGGGACTTCGAAGGGATCCTGGTGGAGGACGGGCAGCTCAACGTGGTGCTGTCCGGCCAGACCGCGCATCTGAACGGCCTGGAGATCACCCGCATCGGCGACCTCCCCGGGGACGGCGGGGGCGGCGGCGAGGAGCCCCCGCCCGGCCCGCGCTTCATGGAGAAACTGGACCGGGCCCCGGTGGCCGTGCTGGTCGGCAAGGGCGACAACCCCAACAAGGGGGTGCGGCTCGGCTGGCGGATGCTGGGCACCGACCCGGACGACGTGGCGTTCCGCATCTACCGGGACGGCAAGCCCGTCACCGACGAGCCGCTGACCGGCGCCACCTCCTACTACGACGACAAGGGGAAGAAGAAGTCGGTCTACCAGGTGGTGACCGTGGCCGGCGGGCAGGAGACGGACCGCACCGCCGCCTTCGGCGTGTGGCGGGACCAGGCGCTGAAGATCCCGGTGAACCGTCCCGAGGGCGGCACCACCCCGGACGGCTCCGCGTACACCTACCACCTCAACGACGCCTCGGCGGGCGACCTGGACGGTGACGGCCGGTACGAGATCGTCCAGCTGTGGAACCCCAGCAACGCCCAGGACAACTCGCGGTCCGGCTACACCGGCAACGTCTACGTGGACGCCTACACCCTGGACGGCGAGCAGCTGTGGCGGATCGACCTGGGCCGCAACATCCGCGCCGGGGCGCACTACACCTCGGTCATCGTCTACGACCTGGACTCCGACGGCCGCTCCGAGGTGGTGCTGAAGACCGCGGACGGCACGGTGGACGGCACCGGTGAGGTGATCGGCGATCCCGGTGCCGACCACCGCAACCCGGGCGGCTACATCCTCACCGGCCCGGAGTACCTGACCGTCTTCGACGGACTGACCGGCGGCGCCGTCGCCACCACGGACTACGCACCCGAGCGGGGCAATGTCTGCGACTGGGGCGACTGCTACGGCAACCGGGTGGACCGGATGATGATGGCGGTGGCCCATCTGGACGGGGAGCGGCCGAGCCTGATCGTCTCGCGCGGCATCTACACCCGTTCGGTGCTGGTGGCCTTCGACTGGGACGGCACCTCGCTCAGCAAGCGGTGGACCTTCGACTCCCACCGGTGGGGCCCGACGTACGCCGGCCAGGGCAACCACCAGATGTCCGTGGCGGATGTGGACGGCGACGGCCGGGACGAGATCGTCTACGGTGCCATGACCGTGGACCACAACGGCCGCCCGCTGTACAGCAGCGGCCTGGGCCACGGCGACGCGCTGCACGTGGGCGACCTGGACCCGTCCCGCGAGGGCCTGGAGATCTTCTCGCCGTTCGAGTCGATGTCCGCCTCCGGCGGCATCGCCGCCGCCCTGCGGGACGCCCGCACCGGCGAGGTGCTGTGGTCCATGCCGGGCACCCGCGACACCGGCCGGGCCGCCACCGGGGACATCGATCCGCGGCACGCCGGGTCGGAGTCCTGGGCGGTCACGGCGGACGGCGCCTGGAATTCCCGGGCAGGCCAGCTGCGGGCCGCCGACGGCACGCTGCTCGGCGAGTCGATCCCGTCCGCCAACTTCATGATCTGGTGGGACGGCGACCCGCTGCGGGAGATCCTGGACCACTCCTTCGATCCGGACACCGAGACCGCGGGCCGCCCGTACATCGCCGAGTGGGACTGGGAGAACCAGGCGCAGGAGGAGATCCTCTCCCCCGCCGGGGTGTACTCCAACAACCACACCAAGGGGAACCCGGTCCTCCAGGCCGATCTCCTCGGCGACTGGCGGGAGGAGGTCCTCTGGCGCTCCGCGGACGACTCCTCGCTGGTGCTGTTCACCACCACCGAGCCGACCGGGCTGCGGCTGCGCACCCTGATGCACGATCCGCAGTACCGGCTGGCGGTGGCCTGGCAGAACGAGAGCTACAACCAGCCTCCGCACCCGTCCTTCTTCCTCGGGGACGGGATGGAGACACCGGCCGCGCCGGTGATCCGCTACGCGGGCGCCGCGCAGTAGGCGCCCCCGCCCGGCCTCGGTGCGTGTCGGTTCCCTTCACCTCGTGAATCGATTCATGCACCGAAGCAGGCGGGCGGCCCGCCCCCGGAGCCCGGGGGCGGGCCGCCCGCCGCCCGACCGCGCTGCGCAGCAGCGGGTTTGATCTGGTTTACCCAGTGATGAGAACAACGCCCACGCGGGCGGCGTTTCCGAAAAGTTACCCGCCTCCGGGTTCCCGCAGCAGCCCCGGGCTCCTATTGTAACGATTCACTTCGGGTGTCACCCATGGCTGCGGAGGCGANGCCTCCGGGTTCCCGCAGCAGCCCCGGGCTCCTATTGTAACGATTCACTTCGGGTGTCACCCATGGCTGCGGAGGCGATGACACCGCTCCTGAAGTGCTGGTTCACAGCAACCGTGTGACCACTGTGATGACAGAGCAGGGAGGCTCTTATGTCCATCAGAAAGGCCGCAATCCGCGGTCTCGCCATCGCGGCCGCAGGCTCACTCGCCCTGACGGCGTGCTCCGGCGACAACGGCGGCGGGGACAACGGCGGCGACAACGGCGGCACCGTCACCCTGAACATGCAGTGGTGGGGCAACGACGACCGCGCCGCCCGCTACGAGGCCGCGATCGACGCCTTCGAGGCCGCCAACCCCGGCATCAAGGTCAACACCGGCTTCGCGGCCTGGCCCGACTACTGGACCGCCCGCAACACCGAGGCGGCCGGCAGCGCGCTGCCCGACGTGCTGCAGATGGACACCTCCTACCTCCGCCAGTACGCCGGCACCGGCCAGCTGCTGGACCTGACCGAGCACGTCGGCGACGAGCTGGACCTGTCCGGTTTCGAGGAGTCCCTGGTCGACTCCGGCAAGGTCGACGGCGGCCTGTACGCCGTCGCCACCGGCACCAACACCCTGGCCCTCTACTACAACCCGGGCCAGCTCGCCGAGCTGGGCATCGATCCCCCCACCGAGGACATCACCTGGGAGGAGTACAACCAGCTCGTCATCGACATCTCCGAGGCCGGCGCGGACCTCGACCCGCGGCTCTACGGCGCCGGCGACTACACCGGCACCTTCTGGCTGTACCTCCAGTGGCTGCTGCAGCAGGGCATCGAGCCCTTCACCGAGGACGGCGGGCTCAACTTCACCAAGGAGGACATGGCCGCCTGGCTGGAGACCAGCGCCGAGGTCCGGGACGCCGATGCGGAGTTCCCGATCGAGCGCGCCGTCCAGCTGGAGCCGGTCACCGCGCTCGGCAGCACCGAGGCCGCCATGGAGTTCCACTGGGACAACTTCCTGGCCAGCTACACCGCCGAGGCCGGGGTGGACGACCTGCAGATGGTCCCGGTGCCCAGCGGCCCCGACGGGCAGAAGCACCAGTTCTTCAAGCCCACCATGCAGCTCGCCGTCGGTGCCAACACCAAGCACCCGGAGGAGGCCGCCAAGCTGATCGACTTCCTGGTCAACTCCCCCGAGGCCGGCGAGATCTTCGGCACCAACCTGGGCGTGCCCTCCACCCAGGCGCAGCGCGACGCGCTGGTGCTCGACGAGGGCAGCGTGGACGCCAGGGTGATGGAGTACGAGACCCTGGTCACGGAGAAGGGCTACATCAGCGAGGTCGCCCCGCTGCCGGTGGAGGGCTTCGGCTCCATCGAGGAGGAGTACCGCACGCTGGGCCAGGAGTTCGGCTACGGCGACATGAGCGTGCAGGAGTTCGTTGACCGCTGGTTCGCCGAGGCCGAGATCCACCTCGGCGGCTGACCCGGCGGGCCTCCTGCCGGATCATGCGATCCCACCCCTCATGCCCCACCGACGCACGATCGGAGCCACTGAAGTGACTCTCGCGGGAACAGCGTCCAAGGCAACCGAGGTCGGCAAGCCCGCGCGACGGCCGCACACCAAGCGGCCGTCGCGCCGGGCTGCGGAGACCCGGGCCGGATACGCCTTCCTCAGCCCGTGGCTGCTGGGCTTCTTCGGACTCACCGCCGGTCCGATGCTCGCCTCGCTCTACCTGGCCTTCACCGACTACAGCCTGTTCCGGCCGCCCGAGTGGATCGGCCTGGACAACTTCACCCGGCTGTTCGACGACCCCCGGTATCTCAACTCGGTCGAGATCACGCTGAAGTACGCGCTGATCGGCACCCCGCTGAAGCTGGCGGCGGCCCTCGGCGTGGCCATGCTGCTGCACAGCAAGCGGCGCGGCCAGGGCGCCTACCGCTCCTTCTTCTACGCCCCCTCGCTGATCGGCGCCAGCGTGTCCATCGCCATCGTCTGGCGGGCGATGTTCATCGACGACGGAGTGGTGGACCGGCTGGGCCAGGGCATCGGCATGGAACCGGGCGGCTGGGTCGGCGACCCGTCGATGACCGTCTACATGCTGATCCTGCTGACCGTCTGGCAGTTCGGCGCCCCGATGGTGATCTTCCTGGCCGGTCTGAAGCAGATACCCGGCGAACTGTACGAGGCCGCCGAGGTGGACGGGGCCGGGCCGATCCGGAAGTTCTTCCGGATCACCCTGCCGATGCTCTCCCCGGTGCTGTTCTTCAACCTGGTGCTGGAGACGGTCAACTCGTTCCAGATCTTCGGCTCCGCCTTCATCGTCTCCAACGGCACCGGCGGCCCGGCCGACTCGACCATGTTCTACACGCTCTACCTGTACTTCCGGGGTTTCCGCGACTTCCAGATGGGCTACGCCTCCGCCATGGCGTGGGTGCTGGTGCTGTTCGTGGGCGCGATCACCCTGGTGTTCTTCAAGACCTCGAAGTACTGGGTGCACTACTCCGGGGAGGGCCGATGAGCGCCGCCACCCACAGCAGCCCCGCCGCCGGCTCCACGGCACGGCGCGGCGCGGGCACCGGCTCCGCCACGGCGGACGTCCCGGCCGCGTCCGGCACGGGCGCGGGCACCGGGACCGGCTCCGCAGCACCGCCGGACGCCCGCCGCGGACGCGGACGCGGCCGGGCCGGGGCCCGCCGCGCCGGGCGCACCGCGCTGTACCACGGCTTCATCCTGGCCGTGGGCTTCGTGATCCTCTACCCGGGCGCCTGGATGGTGCTCTCCTCCTTCCGGCCGAGCAACGACATCGTCGGCCAGGTCAATCTGATCCCCAGCAACACCACGCTGGACAACTTCGCCACCGCGTTCAGCGGGATCGGCGGCATCTCGTTCTGGACCTTCTTCGGGAACTCGCTGATCCTGGCGGTGGGCGCGGTGATCGGCATCTGCCTGTCGTCCACCTTCACCGCCTATGCCTTCGCCCGGATCGACTTCATCGGCAAGGGCGTGTGGTTCTCACTGATGATCGCCACCCTGCTGCTGCCGTTCCATGTGGTGATCATCCCGCAGTACATCATGTTCAACGAGATGGGCATGGTGGACACCTTCTGGCCGCTGCTGCTGGGCAAGTTCCTCGCGGCCGAGGCGTTCTTCGTCTTCCTGATGGTGCAGTTCATGCGGAACCTGCCGCGCGAGCTGGACGAGTCGGCCCGCATCGACGGCGCGGGGCATCTGCGCATCTACTGGTCGATCATGCTGCCGCTGATGCGGCCGGTGATGGTGACCGCCTCGATCTTCGCCTTCATCTGGAGCTGGAACGACTTCTTCGGCCCGCTGATCTATCTCAAGAGCCCGGAGAACTACACCATGCCGCTGGCCCTGCGCCAGTACGTGGACCAGACCACCGTCTCGGACTACGGCGGTCAGATGGCCATGGCCGTGCTCGCCCTCGTCCCGGTGCTGCTGTTCTTCGTCGTCTTCCAGCGCTATATCGTCGACGGCGTGGCCACCTCCGGTCTCAAGGGCTAGGAAACAGCGATGACCAGCGGCAACAGAAAGCGGACCGGCGGCCGGACCGGGCGCGACGGCGCGCCCCGCCCGGCCTTCGCACTCTTCGGCGAGACGCTGCTGACCGGGGTGGCCGTGCTGGTGCTGTCCCTGCCGCTGGTCACCCTGCTCCCCGCGCTGGCCGCCGGCTGCGCCCATCTGCGCCGCCACCTGCGCGGGGAGAGCGAGCAACTGCGGGTGCTGTGGGCGGATTTCCTGGCCGCCTGCCGGACCCTGTGGGCGACCGCGGTGGCCGTCCCGGTGGTGGCCCTGGGCCTGGTGTGGAGCCTGTCGGTGGCCGAGGCCGGCGCCGTGCCGGGCGCCGCCGCGCTGCGCCCGGCGGCCCTGGCCCTGCTGGGCGTGTGGGGCGTGCTGGTGCTGCGGGTGGCCGCGGCCCGGTCC
>NZ_WTLH01000015.1:0-10103 GCF_011421595.1 Streptomyces sp. YIM 98790
GACGCCGTGGCGTCCCCGCCCGTGGCCCCGCCCGCGCCCCGGCCCGGGCCGGGGCCGGAGCCCGGGCCGGGGCCGGAGCGGAAGGCCGCGCCGGAGCCGCGGCCGGAGCCGGAGTACAAGCCGGAACTGAAGCCGGTCGACAATCCGCTCGCGCTGCTGGCCGAGCTGACCAACCGTCCGGCGCCCCGGCCCACCCTGCTGCGCACCGTCGCCCGCCGGATCAAGATCTGGACCCCGCTGGTCCTGCTGGTGCTGATCGCGCTCACCGTCGTCCAGCTCGTCCGCCCGCTGCCCGCCCCGTCCCTCGCCCTGACCGCCGCCGGGAGCTTCACCTTCGAGGGCGAGACCCCGTCCGTGCCCTGGCCGGAGACCGGTCAGGCCGCGCTGGAGGTGGACGGCATCGGCTCGTTCGGCACGTTCGGCGAGCAGGAGCCGGTGCCGATCGCCAGCGTCGCCAAGACCATGACGGCCTACATCATCCTGCGCGACCACCCGATGGGGACCGACGAGGACGGCGCCGGTATCCCGGTCGACGAGCAGGCCGAGAAGGACTTCGGCCTGGGCGAGACCCGCGGCGACTCGGTGGTCCCGGTCCGGGCCGGCGACACGCTCACCCAGCGGGAGGCGCTCCAGGCGCTGATGATCGCCTCCGGCAACAACGTCGCCTGGCTGCTGGCCCGCTGGGACGCCGGCTCGCAGGAGGCGTTCGTGCGGAAGATGAACGACGCCGCCGCCGGGCTCGGCATGGAGAACACCACGTTCACCGACCCCAGTGGTTTCGATCTGGGCACTGTCTCCACGGCCGGGGATCTGGTCAGGCTGGCCCGCGCGGCCATGGAGGACCCGGTCCTGCGGCAGATCGTCACCCTTTCCGAATACACCGACCAGTACGGCAATGTGCACCGCAACGGCAACTTCCTGGTGCCGGTCGGCGGAGTGGTCGGCATCAAGACCGGCAGCCGCACCGCCACCGGCGGCAACTTCCTCTTCGCCGCCCGGCAGGAGGTCGCGGGCGAGAGCCGGCTGATCGTGGGTGCCGTGCTCGCCCAGCCGCCGCACCCCTCGGACAACTCCATCCGCACCGGCGCCGTGCTGGCGGGCGACGAGCTGATGACGTTCGCCCAGCAGCAGCTGCGGAGCGAGACCATCCTCACCGCGGGAGACGTCGTCGGATATGTGGACGACGGTCTGGGCGGCCGGACGCCGGTGGTGGTGACCGAGGATGTCCATGCGGTCGGCTGGTCCGGGCTGAAGGTGGAGATCAAACTCACCGGAAAGGACGAGGGCGGGGAACTGCCCGGCACGGCGAAGGCCGGCACGGTCGTCGGCTCGCTCACCGTGGGGGACGGGACGGGAGCGGTCGAGGTGCCGATCGCCCTGGAAAGCGATCTCACCGAGCCGGGGCCGAGCGCGAAACTGCTGCGGCTCACATAAAGGGGAATGCAGTTCCCGGCGGGGGGCGTGTCGTGGCGGTGACGAACTCACCGGTACCGCCACGCCGCGCCCCCGAGGACTGCCCAGCAGGCGCCGTGCACGCTACAGTCGGTCCTCCCAGCAGCTCAGGCGGGTTGTCACGGGGGGGCGGGCTCTGGTGCAGTGTCCATCATGTGGTTCTGGTAACGGGCGAAAGCTCAACAACGGCAACTGGGTGTGCAACGACTGTGGCGCGGTCACCGCAGGATGAGGCGGCGTGGCGGGATCTGGACCCGGCCACGCGGGAGCGGCTGAATTTTCTCGATCCGGAGGACTTCACCGTCGGTCCCACGCGCGAAGCGGCAGAACAATGGGCCCGCTTCACCGCGATTCTGGACAAGGCCGAGAACTACCGTCCGCGTCAGTAAGCGCTATCCGCCATTGTGCCGGCGGCTTCGCTGCTGCGCAGCGGACAGCGGCACCAGGGGTTTTCTGCTTTCCCGGGGTTCCGTAATCCGCCGCCTGGCAAGATCGTCCGGGAATTGGCCCGGACCGGACGGCCGGCCGGCCGAATGCGGTGCCCGGCTCAGGCCGGGCAGGTGTCCAGCATCTTTCCGAGCATCTCCCGCTCGTCCTCGTGGACGGTCAGGTCCCAGGCGTCCTTGACGGCGGTCCAGGCCAGGCCGTACTCGCACCAGTACTCCTCGACCGGCTGCCAGTCGGCCGGGTCCTGGTCGCCCTTGGACCGGTTGGAGCTCGCGCTCACCGCGATGAGCTGCGGATTCTCCAGGTCGTTGGCGAACGCCTCGCGCCGTTCCCGGTCCCACTCGTCGGCTCCGGAGCGCCAGGCGGCGGCCAGCGGCACCATGTGGTCGATGTCGACGTCCCCGGCGCTGGTGAGGGTCTGCCCGTCGTAGACGCTGTACCACTCGCCGCTGTCCGGCTGGCAGTCGTCCCCGGTCTTCACCTCGTTGCCGTCGCGCAGCAGCACGGTCTGCCGGACGGTGCAGCCGTCCTGCCTGCTCCAGTGCGGGAATTCGTCACGGGAGTAGCCGGTCATCGGCCGCTCGTCGGCGACAGCAAGCGCTGCCAGCATCTCCCGCCCCTCGGAGGGCGCCGGCAGCCCCGGCAGCTTGCTGACCGGCTGCCAGCCGGCCCCGCCCTCCCCGCCCGGGGCCGCATCCTCCTGGCCCGCACCGCCCACGGTGGCGGTCGCCTCGTCCGAGCCCTCCTCCAGGATCTCCGCACACCCGGCCAGCGCGGCGCCCAGCACCAGCGCTGTCACTCCGGCGGCCACCGGCCGTACCGGCACCCTCATCCCTCCGCCCCCTGCCACTCGCTCATACGTGCGCGCTGATGCTACCCGGCCCCTTCCGCCCCGACCCCCGCCCCGTACCGCCCCGGCTCACCTCTTCACGTCCGCGGCCGGAGCGGGATTCCCGCGTGGCCGGGCTCGGGTGCCGGAGGGGTCAGGGTTTGAGGACGACCTTCACGGCGCCGTCCTGTTTCCGCTGGAACATCTCGTAGGCGCGGGGGGCCTCGCTCAGGGGGACGTGGTGGGTGGCGAAGGTGGCGGTGCCCAGGGGGTCGTCGTCGCTGAGGAGGGGGAGGATCTCGGGAATCCAGCGTTTGACGTTGGCCTGGCCCATCCGGAGCTGTATCTGCTTGTCGAACAGGGTCATCATCGGCAGCGGGTCGGTCATGCCGCCGTAGACGCCGGAGAGCGAGATGGTGCCGCCCCGGCGGACCATGTCGATGGCCAGGTAGAGCGCGGCGAGCCGGTCCACACCGGCCTTGCCGATCACCCGCTCGGCCAGCTTGCCGGGCAGCAGGCCGCCCATGGTCTGGAGCGCCTTGCCGGCCGTGCTGCCGTGGGCCTCCATGCCGACCGCGTCGATGACCGAGTCCGCGCCGCGTCCGCCGGTCCGTTCCCGGACGGCGGCGGCGATGTCGTCGTGCGCGGTCAGGTCCAGGGTCTCGACGCCCCGGCTGCGGGCGCGGTCGAGCCGCTCCGGGACCAGGTCGATGCCGATCACCTGCTCGGCGCCCTGCAGCAGGGCGATCCGGCAGGACATGTCGCCGATCGGACCGAGGCCCAGCACGGCCAGCGTGCCGCCCTTGGGCACGTCCGCGTAGGCGACGGCCTGCCAGGCGGTGGGCACGACGTCGGAGAGGAAGAGATAGCGGTCGTCGGGGACGCCCTCGGGCACCTTGACCGGCCCGTAGTGGGCCTGCGGCACGCGCAGGTACTCGGCCTGGCCGCCCGGTATCTGCCCGTACAGCTTGGTGTAGCCGAACAGCGCCGCGCCCGTTCCCTGCTGCCGGACCTGGGTGGTCTCGCACTGGGTCTGGAGCCCGCGCTCGCACATGAAGCAGTGGCCGCAGGAGATGTTGAACGGGACGACGACGCGGTCGCCCGCGCTGAGGCCGGGCACCTCGGCGCCGGTCTCCTCGACGATGCCCATGGGCTCATGGCCGAGGATGTCCCCGGGCGTCATGAAGGGCGAGAGCACTTCGTACAGATGCAGGTCGGAGCCGCACAGGCCGGTGGAGGTGACGCGTATCACCGCGTCGGTGGGTTCCTGGATCGCGGGGTCGGGCGCGTCCTCCACCTGGACATTGCGTTTGCCCCGCCAGACCACGGCCTTCATCGGGGTCGTCCTTTCGCTCGCCGGTCCGGGCATTCGATGAGCGGTGCGGGTACCCGCCGGGGGCGCCCGGATTCCCCTGGTGTGCTCCTCGGTGAGCGGCTCCTCCGCGGTGTGCTCCGTGGGATGCCTTCGAGACGTTCGCCGGCGGTTCACGCGGGGGTCACGCGGCCGGGCAGCCACTCTCCGGCGTCTCCCGCAGGTCGACTGGCCGACTTGTGATGTTCATGACATAAGCCCTGCTCAGGGCGGTACCCGATCCCTACGCTCCGGGTGACCTCCGGAGGTGCCGCACCGCCGGTGCCTCCGCCGCCTCCTTGAAGAAGAAGGAGCAGCAGTGGATCGTCGCACCCTCCTCCGCAGCGCCGTCGTCGGCACCGGCGCGGTGGCCTTCGGCTTCACCATGACGCGCGAGTCCCTCGGCTACCCCGCCCGGACCGGCACCGGCCCCTACGGCCCGCTCCGGGCCGCCGACGCCAACGGGATCATGCTGCCGTCCGGCTTCACCAGCCGGGTGATCGCCCGCTCCGGCCAGGCCGTCGCCTCCACCGGCTACCTCTGGCACGGCGCCCCCGACGGCGGCGCCTGCTTCCCCGACGGCTCCGGCTGGATCTACGTCTCCAACGCCGAACTGGGCAGCGGCTCCGGCGGCGTCAGCGCCATCCGCTTCAACGGCAGCGGGTCGGTCACCGGGGCCTACCGCATACTCTCCGGCACCAACCGCAACTGCGCGGGCGGCGCCACCCCCTGGAACACCTGGCTGTCCTGCGAGGAGGTCTCCCGCGGCTACGTCTACGAGACCGACCCCTACGGCAGCAACCCGGCCGTCCGCCGTGCCGCCATGGGCAGGTTCACGCACGAGGCCGCGGCCTGCGACCCCGACCGGCGGGTCGTCTACCTGACCGAGGACGAGAGCGACGGCGCCTTCTACCGCTTCGTGCCCGACACCTGGGGTGATCTCTCCTCCGGCACCCTCCAGGTGCTGCGGGAGACCGGCTCCGGCCTGAGCTGGGCCACCGTCCCGGACCCGGACGGCTCCTCCAGGGCCACCCGCAAGCAGGTCTCCGGCACCAAGAGGTTCGCCGGCGGCGAAGGCTGCTACTACGCCTCCGGCACCTGCTTCTTCACCACCAAGGGCGACAACCGGGTCTGGGCCTACGACGCGGCGGCCAACACCCTGGCCATCGCCTACGACGACAACCTCACCTCCAGCCCGCCGCTGACCGGCGTGGACAACATCACCGGCGCCCGGGTCGGCGACCTCTACGTGGCCGAGGACGGCGGCAACATGGAGATCTGCGTCATCACCCCGGACGACGTGGTGGCCCCGTTCCTGCGGATCACCGGGCAGAGCTCCTCCGAGATCTGCGGCCCGGCCTTCAACCCGGCCGGAAACCGGCTGTACTTCTCCTCCCAGCGCGGCACCAGCGGCTCCAGCGGCGGCGGCATCACCTATGAGGTGACCGGGCCGTTCCGCAGTTCGCTCTAGCCCCCGGCGACCCCCCCGTCGCCCGCCCAACGCGATTGTCGGCGGCGTGGGTTACGTTCGGCGACGGCCGTCCCGGACCGGGACGGCCGTCCGCCCGGCGCCCCGGAGCCCCGCCGCCGAACCCGAACGGAACCCCGCATGACCCGAACCGTCGCATCCCGCACCGCCGGCCTGCCGCCCGGCAGCCCGGACGCCGCCCGTGCCGTCCTGGCGGCGGTGGACGCCGGACGGCCCGCCGACGTCCCGGCGCCGCTGGCGGAACTGGGCGACGGCGAGCGGCGCGCGCTGCTGGAGGTCCTCACAAAGCGGCGCCGTGCCTTCCGCGACAATTCCTGGGAGCACCGGCCGCACCTGTCCGCGCTGCGCCTGGCCGGCGCCGGCTGCCACCGCGGCCCGGCCGGCTGCACCCAGTGGCTGATGGCCCCCGACCTGCGCTGGCACCGTTTCAACCCGGCCGACCTGGTGGCGGTGCTGGCCCCCCGGGGCCGGGACTGGGCGGGGGAGCTGATCGAGCGGCTCGGTGACCACCCCCGGCTGCTGCTCCCCGACTACCGGATGGCCGAAGCCCTGCAACGGGAGACGGGCGCCCCGGTGCCGCTGGGCGATCCCTTCGTGCGGATGTGGGCGCTGGCGGTCACCGAGCAGACCCGGCACGTCCCGCGGCGCCGCACCCGGCCCGGCCCGGCCCCGGTCACCCGGCTCGACGTGCTGCGCCGGGACCCGTACACGCCGCTGCTCGTCCCCCGGTTCTTCGAGATCGACCGGATGGGCGGCGAACTGGGCGGCGCACCCGCGAGGGCCACACCCGAGGAGATACGCGATTCCCGGCAGTGGCCCGGTGCGCTGGCCGCGCTCGCCCGCGAGGGGCTGCTGGACCGCCGGATGCTGCTGGAGGGCTGCTGCTCGGTGCTGGTGCGCGGCGGGCGCGCCGACGACCTGGCCTTCCACCTCACCCTGCTGGCCGCCCTGGAACCGACCGACGAGGAGCTGGAGTTCCGCACCGGCGACTGGGCGGCGCTGGCCGCCGACGCACCCTCGGCGGTGGCCGCCTGGGCACTGGGCACGCTGCGCCGGCTGTGGGACGCGGACCGGCTGTCCGCCGCCACGCTCGCCGAGCTGAGCCCGGCGGTGCTGTTCCGCACCGAGAAGAAGCTGGTGCAGGCCCAGCTGACGCTGCTGGACCGGGCCCTGCGGCAGCGGCCGGAGCAGGCCGGGCTGCTGCTGCCGGCCGCGGCCGAGGCGTTCGCCCACCCCGAGACCACCCTCCAGGAACGGGCGGTGCGGCTGCTGGCCCGGCATGCCCGGCACCTGCCGGGGGCGGCGGCGGAGACGCGGGCGCGGCAGCGGCTGGCACAGGCCGCGGCCGGGCTGACGCCGATGCTGCGCTCCCGTGCCGCCGGACTGCTCGGCGAGCCCGAGCTGCTGCCCGACCCGTGGCCCGCGCCGCCGGACGGGGAGCCGGCCGGACACACCGAAACGCTGCCGCCGTACCGGGGGGACGAGCCGCTCGGCACTCCGCCCGGGGAACCGGCGTCGCTGGCCGCCGAGGTGGCCGCGGTGCTGGCCGGCTTCGAGTCCGCCCGGCGGCCGGTGGACGGCCCGCACACGGCCCTGGACTTCGAGCGCGCCCTGGACGGGCTGATACGCCTGGCCCACCGGGACCGCAAGGCGCTGGCCGAGGCGCTCCAGCCGCTGGCCGACCGCCATCCCTGGCTGCTGCACGCCGACGTCCTGCGCAAGGAGACCCACCAGCTCGGGGTGGTCGTCGCGGCCGTGCTCGGCACCCTCGGACCGGCCGACGCACTCGGCGACGCGGGACCGGAGGCGGGCGCGGGGGCGCGCTGCCCCGCTGACCGGTTCCGGGCGGCGCTGGACGCGCGGCTGCGGGAGGCCGCACACCGGATCGTCACCGGGGACCCGCTGCCGCTGCTGCTGGCCACCCCCGGCAGCCGGAACGGGCAGCTGGCCCCCGAGGAACTGATCCGCAGGCTGGCCGGGTACACCCGGCTGGGCGTGCGGCCCGCCGCCGCCGACACCGACCAGGCCCTGCTCCGCCTGCGCCACCCCGGCCCGGAGGACCGCGCCGCACTCGCCGCCCGGGCCGGGGCGGTGGGCATCCCCGAGGGTGACCGGCTGGCCGCCTGCCTGGCCGCCGGCCCGCCTCCGCATCCCGGCGACCAGCCGGTCCCGCCCCCGCCCGTCGTACCCGGCCGGCAGGGACATCCGGCCATGGCCGGCCTGGCCGTCCCCGGCCAGGTGCGCACCCGGGAGTTCCAGGCCCTGGCCGAACCGTTCCCGCAGGTCCCCGGCTGGTGCCCGGGCAGTCATCCGGCCGGGCACTGGCTGCTGACCGTGCCCGGGCAGCGGGAGACCGTGGCCGGGCAGCTCGGCGCGCTGCTCGTCGGGGAGAACGCCGCGGACTGGTGGCGGGCACCCGGTGACCTGCCGCTGCTCGCCGAGGCCCCGGGGGAGGCGGGCGCCGCCGTGCACGACTGCCTGGCGCGCGGGCTGGGCGCGGCCGGCGGCGAGGACCGGACGGCGGCGGTGGACGCGCTGCTGACGCTGGCCGCGCAGCGGCGGCTCGACGCCGGGCTGCTGGCCCGTTCCCTGGCCCGGCTGCTGCGCCCGGAGGCGGCGCTGGCGTACCGGCCGGTCCGGACGGCGGCGGCGCTGGCCATGGCCGCGCAGAGCGGCGCCCGCGGCACGGTGTGGTCGGTGCTGGCGGCGCTGCTGCCGCCGCTGCTGACGGCGGACCGGCCGCCGCGGGTGCTGGGCGATCTGCTGGCGGTTGCCGCCGACTGCGCGGAGCACCTCCGGCCCCGTGCCGCACTGCCCGGCCTGGCCGGACTGGCCGCCCGCCGCGCCGCCTCCCGCACCACCACCGAAGCCCGCCGCCTGATGGCCGCCCTGAACCCGTCGCCCTGACCCGGCAACCGCTCCGCCACACGTCGGTGCGGCAGTGCAGGCGTCCGGGAGCGCGCCTGGGGCCCTCGCCGCGGCACGGCCCCCGCACCGCGCCCGGCTTTCGCGAGCCGCGCGGGAACGTGCTTGTCAGTGGCGTGCGTTACGTTCCGTTGCATGAAGCGATCAGTGCAGGCGTACGCCTACCGCCGTCCGTCCGCCGTCCGTGGCGGGGCGGGCGGGGCGCGGCTCGGGCTGGAGACCTCCGGCGGGATCACCCCGGCCGGTGCCGAGGCGAACCCGCGCTTCTTCACCGGCTTCCTGGCCGAGCCCCGGGCCGCCGCCCAGGCCCTGCTGTCGGTCGCCGATGTCGCCGCCGCCCGCTACTACCAGCCGCGGCCCGGACTGGCCTCGCTCGACCCGGTGGTCACCGCCAACGGCGACCGGCTGCGGTTCGAGTCCTTCTCCGGATGCTGCGGCGTCCACGCCCGGCTCGATGTGCTGGCCGCCGGACTGGACGGCGCCGATGTCGCTCACGGCACCACCCATGTGGACATCAACAACCCGCTGCGCGAGGCGCTCGCCCGGCTCGGCGGCAGCGAACCGCTGCATCTGCGGGTCGGCCCCGAGGAGCTGGCCGTCACCACCTTCGACGGCCCGCTGGTGGAGAAGCGGGTGCCGCTGCCCGACCGCTGGCTGCGCGGCTTCGCCGAGACCCAGGTCATCGCTTCCGGCTTCGACCTGCGTGCCGAGCTGACCGCCGCCGAGGCGGTCCGCTTCCTGCGCTCGCTGCCGCGGGGTCTCTCCGGCCGGGCCGGCGGCGTGCGCTGGGTGCTGCCCGCCCCGCACGGCACCGGGCTGCGCCCCGCCACCCGGCCCGCCCCGGGCGCGGTCTGCCTGCCCGGCCCGGCCCGGCTGGCCGCCCTGCACCGGGTGCTGCGCCACGCCACCGGGCTGCGGGTCTACGGCCCGGCGGCCGGTCCCGGCTCCGGTCCGCTGCCCGGCGCCTGGGAGCTGACCCTGCCCGGCATGCGGCTGACGCTGACCCTCTCGCCCGACCCGGCCCGCGGCTTCTCCGGCGAGGGCGCGGTGCTGACGCATCTGGCCGGGGAGGAGAGCGCGGCCGACGCCGAACTGCTCTCCGTGCTGCTGGCCTGGGAGCCGCGGATCGATCCGGCCGAACTGGCCGACCGGTCCGGCCTGCCCCGGGAGCGCGTGCGGGCGGCCCTCACCCGGCTCGGCACCGCCGGCCGCGTCGGCTACGACACCGCCGAGGCCGCCTACTACCACCGTGAACTGCCCTATGACGCCGCGCGCGCCGAAAAGCACAACCCGCGCCTGGTCCGGGCCCGCGAGCTGGTCGCCGCCGGTGCGGTGACCCTCCTCGGGGACGGCCTGGCCGCGGTCCGCTCCGGCGACCTGGTCTACCAGGTGCGCGCCACCGCCTCCGGCGCCATGACCTGCACCTGCCCCTGGTGGGCCGAGCACCGCGGCGGGCGCGGCCCCTGCCGCCACGCCCTGGCCGCCCGGATGGCCGGCCGCACCGCCCCTGCCGGCCACCGCGGGGGGCCGTCCGGATGACCACCCCGGCCCCCGCTGCATCGCCCGCCGCCCCGCCCGCCGTCGCCGGGCTGCCGGCGGCCGTGACGAAG
>NZ_WTLH01000015.1:10126-56500 GCF_011421595.1 Streptomyces sp. YIM 98790
CCCGGCGCCGTCCGGACTCGCCGCGCACACGGCCGGCCGGGGCGGGGCCGGCCGGGCGCTGCTTGCCGCGCCTCGGCCCGTGGTGCCCGGCCGTCCCGGCCCGGGGTGGGGGGTCAGGGCGGAGCGGTGGCGGGGTTGCGGCGCAGGCGGAGGTAGAGCAGGGCGGCGCCGGTCAGCGCCAGCGGCCACAGCAGGTAGCGGCCGGTCATCAGCAGCAGCGCGGCAACCGCGGCCAGCGACACCAGCGCCGCCCACCACCCGCGGCTGCGCCGGGGCAGCAGCCGGACCGCCGCCGCCACCCCGGCCGCATAGACGGTGACGAACGAACCGGTCGCCAGCAGCACCAGCGGCCGGGGCCCGGCACCTGCCGCCGCCACCGCGCCCAGCGCGGCGAAGGCCAGCCCCGACACCAGGGCCAGGCTGCGGCGCGGCACTTCACCCGCCACGCTGCCACGGTCCAGCCAGCCCGGGGCGGCCCCGTCCCGGCCCAGCGCCGCGCCCAGCTTGGCGGCGCCCGCGTAGTACACGTTCATCGCGCCGAAGGTCAGCAGCAGCGCGGCCCCGGCCGCCAGCCAGCGGGCGCTGCCGCCCAGCCCCCGGGCCAGGAGTTCGCCCAGCGGGGCTTCCGAGGAGGCCGCGCCCGGGCCGAGGACGGCGATCACCGCGAACGCCACCGACAGATACAGCACGCCGACCACCACCACCGCCGCCATGGCGGCGCGCGGCAGGTCGCGCGCCGGGCGGCGGAACTCACCGGCCAGATGGGTGATCGCCTCCCAGCCCGCGAAGCTCCACACCAGCATGGCCGCAGCCCCGCCCACCGCGGCCCAGCCGTGCGGCGCGAACGGCTGGAGATTCCCGGTCCGGGCGTCCGGCAGGGACAGCGCCACCGCGACCAGCAGCAGGGTGACCAGCAGCACGGCGAGCAGGAACTGCAGCCGGCCGGTGAGCCGCAGGCCGGCCGCGTTGACCGCGGTCACCAGCACCATCAGCCCGCCGGCGGTGACCGCCGCGGTGGCGGCCCCGCCGCCCAGCGCCGCCGCCGCGTAGCCGCCGCCGAACAGCGCCGCGGCCGTCGCCCCCGGCGGCACGGCCAGATAGAAGCACCAGCCCACCACGGCCGCGGCCCGCTCCCCGAACGCCAGCCGGGCATAGGTGGAGACCCCGCCCGCGTCCGGGTGGCGGGCCCCGAGCGCGGCGAACGCGGCGGCCAGCGGCGCGGAGAGCAGCGCCAGCGCCAGCCAGGCCAGCAGCGAGGCCGGGCCCGCCGCATCGGCCGCCAGAGCGGGCAGGGCGATGACGCCCGTGCCCAGCACGGCCCCGACGTACAGGGCGGTTCCCTGCGCGGTGGTCAGCCGTCCGCCGGCCGCCGGAACCGCCGCCGCCGGGGCGGCCGTGGTGATCGTTTCCCTCATGCCCGGTAGCCTCGCCGAGCCGCCACGGCACCGGACAGTGGCAGAAATGCCGTAGTGCGATAAATTCCCGCCATGCACGAGGAGACCCGGCCCGCCCGCCCCGTGGTCGCGGTGGCGGTCACCGAGGGCGCGCCCGCGTTCGAGCTGGCCGTCCCCTGCGAGGTGTTCGGCATCGACCGCGGCGAACTGGTCCGCCCCCGTCCCTGGTACGAGCTGCGGCTGTGCGCCGCCGAACCCGGCCCGCTGCGCACCGCCGGCGGTCTGCTGCTGGACACCCCGTACGGGCTGGAGGAGCTGGTCGCGGCCGACACCGTGGTGGTCGGCGCCTGCGCCCGGTCCCGGCAGCTGGCGCCGCCGCCGGGCCTGGTCGTGGCGGTGCGCGAGGCCCACCGGGCGGGCCGCCGGATCGTGGCCCTGTGCAGCGGCGCGTACGTACTGGCCGAGGCCGGAATCCTGGACGGCCGCCGGGCCACCACCCACTGGCTCAACGCGGCCGACTTCGCCGCCCGCTACCCGAAGGTGCGCTTCGACCCGGCCGCCCTCTACACGGACGAGGGCGGACTGCTCACCTCGGCCGGCACCGGGGCCGTCATCGACATGTGCCTGCATCTGGTGCGCGGCGACCACGGCGCGGCCGTGGCCAACGAGGTGGCGCGGCGCATGGTGGTGCCGCCGCACCGGGAGGGCGGCCAGGCCCAGTACGCCCGGCAGGGCCCGGCGCCGGCACGGGCACCGGCACCCGAGGCCGGCGCGGACGGCCTGGGCGCGGTGCAGCACTGGGCCCGGGAGCGGCTGCACGAGCCGCTCACCGTCGCCGCCCTGGCGCGCCGCGGCCACATGAGCGAACGCACCTTCGCCCGCCGCTTCCGGGACACCCTGGGCATCACCCCGCTCCAGTGGCTGCTCCAGGAGCGGGTGCGGCTGGCCCAGGAACTGCTGGAGGTCACCGACGAGCCGGTGGAGACGGTGGCCCGCCGCACCGGCTTCGGCACGGCGGCCAATCTGCGGCATCACTTCCGCCGCGTCACCTCGGTCTCCCCGCAGACCTACCGGCATGTCTTCCGGCTGCGCGCGGCCACGCCGCAGCCGCCGCACCCGCGGCCGCGGCCGGGGCGGGAGCCGGATCAGCCGGGCGGCGGCCCCGATGACGGCCCGGCGGCGGACGGACCCGGTGCGGCGGGCGTGGCCGCCGGGGTCTTCGCCCCGGGTTCCCGGCCGCCCATGTCCAGCCGGAACGGCGGATAGGTGTCCGTCAGCAGCGACGCGTACACATCCACGCGCATCGTCCAGCGGACCATGCCCATCAGGAAGTCGAACAGCCCCCGCGGGTAACGTGCCGTGAACAGCAGCGCGATCACGGCGAACAGCGTGAGCAGCGGCACCAGACCGATCCGGTAGCCGGTGTCCCAGTCGCCGCCGCCGCCCCCGGCGCCCGTCAGGACGGCCACCACCAGGTACTGCGGCAGCGCCAGCAGCCACCACTTGACCAGCACCAGGCCCCGCGACAGGCGTTCCGGATAGGCCAGCCGCACCCGCAGCGGATAATCCGGCACGTCCTTGAGCGTGAACGGCGGATACCGGTCCGTGCCCAGCACGTACCAGGCGTAGTAGCCGACCCGCCAGGACCAGCGCAGCACCCCGACGTTGAAGTCGAAGAGCGCCCGTGGATAGCGGGCGGTGAACAGGATGGCGAAGAACGCCACCACGGTGACGAAGAAGAAGGCGATCCAGAGAAAGACCAGGACGATGTAGTGCGGAATGGCCAGCAGCCACTTCACCAGCCACATCCAGCGGCTCAGCCGGGGATCGATGTCCGCCTCGATGTCCAGGGGATGCGTCGCGGCAGGTGTCACCTCGACCACCTTTCGGCGGTGGTGCGTGGAACTGCGGTGCGCCCGGTGGCGCGGCACGCTCCACGGCGTCGTGCGCAGGTCCCTCTCAGCGTCCCACCGGCTTCCGCACCCCGCATCCGCACCGCATCCGCACCGCCACCGCATCCGCGACACGGCGGACCGCCCGCGCGGAGTGTGCGCGGGCGGTCCGGCCGCGTCGGGGCGGGCCGGACGGGCGGGACACGCCCGTTCCGCCCGTGCACCCCGGCGGGGACATCAGGTCAGGCGGTGGCGCCTGGGCACATCGCCCTTGCCGCAGGCGATGCCGTCGCCGCCCGGGTCCAGCAGCAGCGGGTCCTCGGTGCCGTTGAGCTCCAGCCGGCCGAAGCCGTGCTGCCGCAGCCACTCGCACCGTGCCCTGGTGGTGTCCGCCACCGTCTGCGGGAAGGCGGCGGGCACGCAGACACCGGCCGCGCCGTAGGCGCGTTCGCAGCCGGCGATCCGCACGTCCACCGGCTCCGACTCGCGCTTCTTCCCCGGCCCGCGCACCTCGCCGGTCAGGCCGTTGGCGAAGTCCTGCACGGCGGGTACGTCGCCCTCGGCCTCACCCTCACGCTCGGCCGCACCCTCGGCCGCGGCCGAGTCCGAGGAGAGCCCGGAGAGCGGCTCCCCGCCGCCGGACAGCGCCATGGCGCCGTGGTGTTGGTGGCCGCCGGTGGTGGTGGCGGCCAGCGCGGCGCCGCTCTCCGGCACGCCCAGGTGCACCCACTCCGCGACCGACGGCACCCCGTCGGCGTTCACCGCGAACAGCATGTACCAGCCGGGCGGCGCCAGGTTGGGGTTGCTGGTCACATTGAGGCCGACGGTGTCGCCGTCGACGGTCAGCGGCAGGTCCACGAACCGCTGGTTGGGATCGGAGGAGTGGGTCACCGCGGCCGGGCGGATCAGCTCCGCCCTGACGATCGGCGAGTCCACCGTGATCTGCTGCGTCGACCCGTACTCCCATTCGGTGGAGGCCACCGAGGTGATCTCCGGCCGGTCGCCGCGGAACAGGTACGGCGGGGTGTACACGGACACGTTGTGGTTCCACGAACCGTCACCGGGGTTGTCGCCGGTGGCCATCACCCGTCCGTCCGGCAGCAGGAAGGCGGAGGAGTGGTAGCCGTAGGCCTCCGGGTTGGGCGCCACCGGGTCGAAGGTCCCGGTCACCGGGTCGAAGACGGAGGACTCGTACACCGGGTCGGCACGGTTGTGCAGGGCGCCGCCGGTCTCCAGTACCGTGCTGTCCGGCAGCAGCACCGCCGAGACATACATCTTGCCCTGGTCACCGGTCTGCGGCACCGGCCCGGCGCCCAGGTCCACGGTGCCCTGCGGCAGCAGCGGCCCCGGCTCGTACTGCGGGTCGGGCTCGGTCAGGTCGATGATGTCGGTCAGCCGGTTGCCGTCCGGGTTGGTGTCGATGTTGCCGCCGCCCATGGTGATGACCCGCTGGTCCTGGGCCGGGGGCAGCAGCACGCTGGCCGACTGGTCCCGCTCGTCCTTGTTCTGCAGCCCGGGGACGTCGGTGATGGTGTTGGCGTCGTAGTCGTAGATCGAGGCACCGGTGCCCGGGGTGCCGTTGCCGAAGACGTGGCTGCCGCTGTAGAACAGCCGCCCGTCCTGCATCAGGATCATCGACGGGTACAGGCCCCAGAACGACCAGGTCTGGTTGACCTGCCAGGACGGCAGCCACTGCTGCTGCTCGTGCGACCACAGCTCGGCGGTGACGCTGCCCGTGGAGTCCTCGCGCAGCCCGCCGAAGGAGATCACGTCACCGTTGCCGAGGATGGTGGCCGAGGGGTACCAGTGACCGTCGTTCATGTCGTTGGTCCTGGTGTACGTCTCGGTGGCCGGGTCGAAGATGTAGGAGTCCTTGTAACCCTCGTAGCCGTGCGTGCCCCCGGCGTCCGGATAGGCCAGGTTGCCGCTCATCACCAGTACCCGGCCGTCCGCCAGTTGCACATGCCCGGCGCAGAACATGTCGTCCGGGGTGGGGATCACGGTGTAGCTGCCGTCCGCCGGGTCGTACACGGCCGAGGTGAAGGTCCCGGCCGCGAACAGTTCCTCGCTGTTGCCCGAGCCCGCGATCAGCAGCACCTTGCCGTTGTGCAGCACCACCGAGTGCATGGAGCGGACCGGGTTCTGCACGGGCAGCACGTCCCACCGGCCGTCCTCGCACTCGGCCCGGGTGCCGGTGCAGACCGGTCCCGGGTCCGGCGCGGTGGCGTCCACCATGGCGTAGTCGTCGGTGATCAGGGTGCCCACCGCGTAGAGCGAGACGCCCCAGGCGATCCGGTCGGTGCCCGGCGGGATCTCCGGCGTGCGGACCTCGGTGCGGGTGTAGGCGGCGGCCGGGCCGAGGGTCTGCAGGTCGGTCCAGTACTGCCAGCCGAGGGTGGTGTCGTGGCGGAAGACCGTCACCGAGTTGGAGCCGGTGGTGGCCTTGTACCACAGCGACAGGTCGTACTGGTGCCCCTCTTCCACGTAGGGCGCGCAGGCCGCGCTCTCGGTGATCAGGGCCTTGCGGTCGCCGTCGGTCCGCTCGGTGAGGGTGACCTCCATGGCCACGCTCCCCGTGCGGGCGTCGGCGGTCGGCTGGATGACGAACTCGTTGCCGCCCCAGCCGGAGCGGGACCAGCAGTGCGGCATGTCGCCGGTGCCGGCCGTCTCGAAGCCCGGGTTGGTGACCAGGTTCGGGTCGGCTGTCGCCGCGGGCGCGGTGGTGAGCAGTACGGCGGGCAGCAGCGCCGCCAGGGTCAGCAGCGCTGCTCTGCGTCTGCGCCGCTGCCGCCGCGGTACGGCGTGTGCGGGCGGAGGTGCGGGCATGGTCGTCCCTTCGGTCATGCGGGTGGTACGGGTCGTGCGAGGGCGGTACGCGTCTGCGGGGTGCTGCCTGCGGGGTGCTGCGGGTGCTGCTGCGGGCTCAGACGGCGGGCGGGGCCGGCACCGAAGCGGCCCGCACCGCGGCCGCCGCTCCTGCTCCCGTCTCCGCCCCCGCCTGCGCATCCGCCTCCGCCCGGCTCGCGGCGGCGCCCCCGCGCCCGGCCCGGCGGCCGCTGCGCGGCAGGTACACCAGCACCTCGGTGGCGGCGAACCGCAGCACAAAGGTGGTCAGCAGGGCCAGCGCGGTGGCCGGCAGCACCGCCACCCCCAGCCGTTCCACCAGCAGCGCGATCAGCGGCACCCGCAGCACCAGATCGGCATTGGCCAGCACCGCGAACCGCCCGGCCCGGTCCGCCCAGTGCCGGTGCGTCCGCCGGTGCCGGAACAGCAGCAGCTCGGTGAGGACGAAGTTCCAGGCGACACCGCACTGGTTGGCGATCACCACGGCCGGCAGGTAGTGCAGACCGCCGGCCGTCAGCAGATACAGCGCCAGCAGATTGGGCAGGAAGCCGGTCAGCCCGATCAGCCCGAACACCGCCATCCGGGCGGTGGCCGAGGCGGTGCGCAGCTCCACCAGATGGCGGAGGAAACGTATGCCCTCCCGGGCCGTGGACTTGGACTCGCCCGCGAACCGGTCCTGGAACACGAACGGCACCTCGGTGACCGTCCCCGGGCGGCAGCGCACCGCCAGCTCCATGAGGATCTTGTAGCCGAGCGGGCGGAGCGTCTCGGCGGTGACGATGCTGCGGCGGATGGCGAAGAAGCCGCTCATCGGGTCGCTGAGGCCGCGCAGCCGGCGCGGGAAGATGCCCTTGGCCAGCCAGGTGGAGGCCCGGGAGACCGCGATGCGGTAGCCGCCGGCCAGCCCGGCGCGGCTGCCGCCGCGGATGTAGCGGCTGGCGACGACCAGTTCGGCGCCGGAGTGCTCGCCGGCCGCCACCAGCTCCGGCACCAGCGAGGGCGGGTGCTGGAGGTCGGCGTCCATGACCACGATCCAGTCGGTTCCGGCGGCCTTCATGCCCGCCACGACCGCGCCGCCCAGGCCGCCTTCCGGGACCTCCCGGTGCAGCACCGACACCGGGAACGGGCAGTGCGGTGCCTCTCGGGCGATGACCTGCGGGGTGTCGTCCTTGCTGTCGTCCACGAACAGCACCGAGCAGTCCAGGCCGGCCGGTATCGACTCGCTCAGCCGGCGCAGCAGTTCGGGGATGTTCCCGGCCTCGTTGAAGGTCGGGATGATCAGGGTGACGGTTCCGGGGCGGACGTTCTCCAGTGGCCACACGGCCGTCCGCCGCCAGGGACGCCGGACGGCGGGCGCCGCGGGCGCCGCGGGCATGGCGGGCGCGGCGGCCGGGTCGCCGGCGGCCGGATCGCCCGCCGCGAGCTCCCCGGCGGGGAGTGCGGCGGCGCGGGCGGCGCCGAGGGAGTCGGTGCCGGGCCGGGCGGGGAACGGATTCATCTGTCGCCTCCTGCGATCCGCCGGATCTCGATCCGGTCCTCGCCGTCGCCGAAGACGGCGACCGGCGTCGAGTGTTCGAGCGCGTCCTTGACGATGGGGAGGTCAACGGCGTCCCGCCGCACCGTGGGTGAGGACACCACGTAGTCGATGTCGCGGTAGCCGCCCGGCAGCGTCGCGGTGACGGCCGGGTCGAGGTCCGCCTTGTAGAACCAGATGACGCCGGTGCCCGGCTCGAAGCCCTGGTGCACCAGGTCCAGCCAGACGGCGTCGTCCACCAGCACCCGGGTGGTGGCCGGCTCGGCCACCTCCTGGCCCATCCACGCCACCGCGGCCCGGTAGGGGGCGTTCGCGTCCTGCGTCAGCGCCGTCTTGTTGCCCTGGTACCAGGTGGGCGCCACCACGGCGACGGCCGCCGCGCCCAGCGTGACCGCCGCCGTCCAGCGCAGCACGGCGACCGGGCGCCGCTGCGGGAGGCCCTCCCGCCCGGAGCGGCGCCGCCACAGCACCGCATGGCTGACGCTGGCCGCGCTCGCCGCCAGTACCAGCGCCAGGAACGGCAGCGCCTGGATGACGTACATGGCCGGCAGGTAGCCGGAGGGCCGGGTGATGACCACGGCCAGGATCACCACGGCCAGTGCCGGGCCGGCCAGGGCCCGGGCCGTCACCGACCAGCGGTGCGTGACCACCAGCAGGGCCGCGCCGGCCAGGCCGCCGTAGATGATGACGGAGTCGTAGTAGAGCCAGGACTGCACCACGGCGTGCGAGCCGGTCCCGGCCTGGAAGAGCGAACCGGAGCCGGGCCGGCTGAGCTGGTAGACGATGCCGTCGATCAGCGAGACATGCCCCGTGCCCGGGAAGAGTTCGTTGTTCAGCAGCGCGAACAGCGGATACAGCAGCCCGGCCAGCACGCAGGAGGTGATCGCGCCGGTGACGGCGAACTTCCTGGTCTCGCGGTGGCTGTGCCGCCACATGGTGACCAGCAGCGCGGGCAGCACCAGCAGCATGGTCTCCTTGGTGAGCACCGCGGTGGCGGCGGCCAGGCCGGCGGCGAAGTGGTGCCACAGATGGCGGCTGGGGGAAGCGGCCAGCCAGAAGGCCAGCAGCATCCACATCACCGCCAGGTTGTCCAGGAAGATCTCCCGCTGGAGCACCACGGAGAGCGGGGAGAGGCCGAACAGGGCCATGGCGGCCAGCGCCGACCAGCGGGGCAGCCGCAGCCGCAGCGCCAGCGCGTGGACCAGCACGGCACTGGCCGCGCTGACCGGCAGCATGGCGTACCGCATGGTGGCGACGGTCATCCACTCGGGCGTGATCAGCGAGGGTATCCAGGTGAGGAAGGCGATCTGGAGCCAGCCGACGGGTGGATGGTCGTACCAGTAGGTGTAGTGGGCCAGCCCCTCACCCTGCTGCACGGCCCATGCCTGCGCCAGATAGGTGCCCTCGTCGTCGCTGAGGGTGGGGAACCTGGTGATGTTCCAGGCCTGGACCAGCATGATGACGGCGAGCAGGCCGAGGCAGAGCAGCACATCGACCCGGGTGGCGCGCGGCCGGGGCAGGTCTGCCGCGGGTATGCGGGCGGTGCCGGTTCTCCGCCGGGCGGACGCCGCGGCCTTGCCCGCCGCCGTCCCGGTCCCCGTCTCCGGCCCGGTCTCCGGCCCGGTCTCCGGCTCGGTCTCCGTGGCCGGAGCCGCCGCCGTCACTGCCGTCATCTGCGTGCTCTCCGTGGCTTCGGCGGCTTCGGTCGTCCCGGGGGCCGTGGTCCCGGGGGCCGTGGTCGTGGTCGTGACGGTCTCGGCAGCCGGACCGGTCTTGCCGGCGGCTGCGGACAGGGTCGAGGTCACCGCAGGACGTCCTCTCGGCCGAGGTGCGCACCGACGTGGCGGGTCAGCTCCCATTCGTTGCGGCCGCGCTGCTCGCGCCAGACGGCCCGGACCGCCGCGCCCGCGAGCAGTACCTGGTAGAAGGGGCCGCCGAGAATGAGCTTGAGGTAGTGGACGAACCGGACACGGAGCCCGTACTGGACGCCGAAGTCGTGCAGGCCGACGACTTCGAAGACAACGGTGACGGTGGCGGTGAGCAGCGGCAGGAAGGTGAACACGGCGACCCCGACCGGTACGTCGAGGAAGATCGCGGCGAGCACGTTGACGGGGATGATCACGCCGGAGAACGCCTGGAGGAACGGTGTCATCAGGGTGTAGCGGGCGAGCATCCGCTGGCCCAGGCCGGGCAGCCGGCGCCAGTCCCGCTTCCGGTAGACCTGGAGGAAGCCCTGATTCCAGCGGGTGCGCTGCTTGAGCAGGGCGAGCAGGGTGCCCGGGGTCTCCTCCCGGGTCACCATCCTCGGGTCGTAGGCGACGACCACCTTGCGGCCCTCGCTGGAGAGCCGGACGCCGAGGTCGCAGTCCTCGGCCAGGCAGTCCTGGTCCCAGCCGCCGGCCTGCCGCAGCACGTCCGTGCGCACGAAGACCGTGTTGCCGCCCAGCGGGATGAACCCCTTCTGGGCGTGCAGGTGCAGCCGGCTGCGGAACCAGAAGAAGTACTCCAGGCAGTTGCGCAGGCTGTACCAGCTGGAATGGAAGTTGATGAGCTGCACCCCGCCCTGCACCACGTCCGCCGCGGTGGTGCGGAAGGCGTGGTCCACGTGTGCCAGCAGCTCCGGATGCACCTGGTCCTCGGCGTCGAAGACCCCCACCACGTCGCCGCGGCAGTGCGGGAGCGCGGTGTTCAGCGCCTTGGGCTTGTTCTTCTTCTCATGGGTGTCCGTGATGACCCGTACCCGCTCCGGGGCCCGGGCCGCCGCCCGCTCCGCGACCTCGGCGGTCTCCGGGTCGTCGTGCCCGACGATCACCAGGATCTCGTAGTCGCTGTGGGCCGAGCGGAGCAGCCGGGCCACGGTGTGCTCCAGCACGGCCTGCTCGTGCCGGGCCGGGACCAGCAGGGAGAACGACAGTTGTGCCTCGCCGTCCGGCCGGCGGAAGCGGGTGGCGGCCAGCACCTCGGGCGTACGCCACGCGTGCATCTGCCACCACAGGGTGAACGCGGCCATCCAGAACAGCGCAAGCGAGACAACGACAATGAACGCAGCGGTGAGCAAAACCCCTCCTGGGCCACGCCACGCTCCGCGTGGCGTCACATCCGCACCCGGAAGGCGCACGACGGCAGGCTGCATCACCCGCCGAGCCCCCCGGGTCTTCCCCTTCACGCACTCTCCCCAGTGCGTCGCTCGTGGCGAGGCTTAGAGGCTAGGGAAAAGAAATTGTCCGCGTGAAGGGATTTTGCATGAACTTTGGATTTACGGATCTCCCAGTCGCACCAGCAGGTGAACTCTTTACCTTTCACACACCTTTTCGCGTGATGCGTGCAGTAGGCATATTAATCAATGTGTACGGCTCGTTGCATTCATATGATCGGCTCGCAGGCGCACGGAGGGCGCACGCCGTACCCCTGTGCTTCACGCCCTGGTCCCTCTCCCAGGGGCTGCTGTGACTGCTGATCCCCGAGTGCCCCCCGGTGCTCCCGGGCGTCCCGTTGCTTCAGGGGTGACAGGGGAAAGAATTCCCTTCCGCCGCCCGGCAGAGTTCCTTTGTATTTCCCCTCCCATTACCTGAACTGGATTCACCTTTACCGGTTCTCCATGTCTGTGCCGGGTCGTCCCGCCGCCTTCCGGGAGAAATTCCGCACGGAAGACGGTCGACCCCGGACCCGCTCCCGTACCCCAGCGGCACCGCATCCCCACCCTTGCGGAGGGTACGGCTGATTATCGACGGTCATGGATACAGGCCCCCTTGCCCGCGGCCGGTGGCCGCTGCAAGCATCCCCGGCGTGCGCTCTGCGGCGGCCGGAGCACGGGACAGACTCCGGCCGGCCCCCACCCGTCGGTTCTGTCTCCTGGACGACCCCACAGGAGTGCAATTCCCATGCTGCGATCGAAGCTCCGGTCCATGCTGCTCGGCGTCGGCACCGCCTCCGTCATGCTCGGTACCGCCCTGGCACCGACCTCGGCATCGGCGGCGGCGCCGGCCGCGCCCGCCGCCCCGGCACCGGCCGACGTGTCGGCCGCCGCCGCGTTCTGGTCCTGCACGGTCCCGTCCGGCTACACCTACACCAACACCCGCAGCACCCTGTCCTGCTCCACCACCGGAATCCGCACCCAGTACTACGTCCAGCCCCCCGCGGACGGCCTGTGGGCGTGCACCACCATGTCGGGCTACACCTACACCGACACCCGCACGACCCTGTCGTGCTCCACCAGCGGAACCCGCACCATGTACTACCTGCGCACCCCCTCGACGGGCCTGTGGGCCTGCACCGTCCCGCCGGGCTTCACCTACACCAGCACCCGTACCACGCTGTCCTGTTCCACCAGCGGAACCCGCACCATGTACTACCTGCGGCAGCTCTGACGGCCCGTCCGCACCGCGCGGACGGCCCCGGCCACCACAACGGGGACGACGGCTCCGCACCCGGCCGTCGTCCCCCCCCCGCCCGCGCCCCACCCGTCCGCCGCGGCCCGGCAGCAGGGCTACGGCTGCTGGTGCCGCGGGCGCACCGGGCGGTCCCGCCGGTCGGCCGGCACCCGGCCCGGGCCCGCTTCCACATCCGCGTCCCTGTCCGTCTCCGCGTCCGTCTCCGTGTCCGTGTCCGCGCGGCGCGCCGCGATGCGGCCCAGCTCGACGGCGAACTGCGCTCCCGCCAGCAGGGCCAGATTCGTCATCCACATCCAGATCAGGAACACCACGGTGCCGGCCAGGGACCCGTACAGGCGGCTGTAGGTGCCCAGACCCGAGGCGAAGGCGGCGAAACCGGCCGAGGCGGCCAGCCAGCACACACCGGCCAGCACGATCCCGGGCAGCAGATGCCGCAGCCGCCGGGCCTGCCGGGGGCCGCTGCCGAAGAGCACCAGCACCATCAGGGTGGCCGCGCAGACCAGCACCGGCCAGCGCAGCAGCCGCCAGTCCACCGCCTCCGCGCCCCGCACCCCGAGCCCGTCGCCGACCAGACCGGCCAGCGCCCCCGGCGCCACCAGCACCGTGACGCTCGCGGTCATCAGCAGCAGCAGGACGACCGCCGTGGCCAGAATGCGCGGCGCCTGCCGCCACGGAGTGCGGTGGTCCGTCACCCGGTACAGGCCGTGCAGCGCCCGCCGGAAGACGGCGAGGTAACTGACCGCCGACCACAGCGCGCTGGTACCCGAGCCGATCGCCACCAGCAGGGCCGCGGCCCGCTCCTCCGCCCGGTCGCTCAGGGCCTGGCGCAGGGTGGCACCGGCCTCGGCCGGGACCCACGCGGTGACGTGCTCGACCAGGCTCCCGGTGGCCTCGGGGCTGGTCAGGCCCGTTACCGAAATCGCGCAGACCAGGGCGGGCAGCACGCTCAGCACCGCGTAGTAGGTCAGGGCGGCGGCCCAGTCCGTCACATCGTCCCGCCACATCGACACCGGCGTCGCCAGCAGGGCGGCCCGCCGGTCACGCCACCGCCCGGCCTGCGCGCCGTGACCGGACCGGTATTCCGGCGGCGGCGGACGTACTGCCACGGCGCAGCCTCCTCCCCTGCCCACGACGGCCGCCCGCGCCGCCAGTCCCTGCGCGGAGCGCCCACACCCGCTGCACCTGCCCACCCCCGGCCCGGCACATGCGCTCCCCCAGGGGGGGAAGTGCCCGGGTCCGGCCGCCGGGCCAGGGCCCCGTCCACCGGGCCGGGGTCCCGGACCGCGGGCGGGATGCCGCGAGCGGGATGGCCGGCGCCCGGGCAGTCGGCAGGGCGTCGGGCAGCACGTGGAGCCGTGGCTCAGTCCCTGTCCCGGCTCTCCCAGCGGTCCCGGAACCATGTCAGGGTCTCCACGAGCAGCTCGTGGTTGCGGTCCTTCTCCAGCACCGACAGGCGGAAACCGGGACGCAGCTCCAGCTTGCCCTCCGGGATGTCGACGCCCTCCAGCTCGTTGAGGCGCCTGAGGAGTTCGGCGCGCTGCGCGCGGTCCGTGAACGGCCGGCGCGCGGCGAGGTACGGGAACACCACCTCCGTGGTGCCACCGCGCCCGCTGCCCGGGTAGAGCGTCATCGCGCGTTGGCCACCCCCGGTGTGCTGGCGAGATGGCTGCCCACGGCCTGGGCGCCGGAACCGATGAACGCCGCGAGATCACCGTAGGACGTCCAGGTGCCGTGGGGCAGCGTGGCCAGCACCTGGTGGACCAGTTGCCAGTCCCGGCTCCGCTCCGCACGTCCGACTCCGCGCAGCGGGGCGGGCCACAGCGCGATGGCGCGATCGGCGAGTTCGTCGGCCCGGGCGCGGATCTCCTTCGCGCCCCAGCGGTCGGTGGCGACGATGCGGCGGTTCATCTCCAGGTGACTGCCCCGGAGCAGATCCTGTTTGCGCTCGAAGGGGTGGTTGGTGTCCGTAGCTCTCCTCCAGCCGCTGGAGCACCATCTTGCGCTGATGCCAGCGACCGTACTGGTAGAAGGGCGCCTTGTGGATCTTCTCGCGCAGTTCGTCGTCGTCGGGCCGGAAGCGGTTCTCGGCGGAGAGGAGCTGGTGCAGCCCGTCCGCGACCGGCATGTCGAACGGAAGCTGTCCGGGCACTGCCTGGAAGATGCGGTTGAGGTTGTTCGTCGGCACCCGGCACATCATCCGGCGCACCAGGAAGCTCTCGATGTACGACATCGCGCGGGCCGTGTCCGCGGAGTCCAGGTCCCCGCGCTCGCGCCGGTCGAGTAACAGCATCAGCGCGGGATAGGTGCCCTGGGCCTGCCACGTGTGCAGGCGGTGCAGAGGGGCGCGGACCGAGTCGTCCGGCTCCTCTTCGGGGTGGAGAATCCGGCGGAAGAGGGCGCCGCGGCGGTACAACTCCCTGATGTACCCCTCGATCTCCCCCTCGATCGCCGTCCGGCTCGCCGCACCGCGACGCTCGAAGCGCTGCTGCTGAGCGGCGTACAGATCCTGCCGGCGCACCCGGTCGTCCCCGTCGAGCACCAGTTGCAGCCACATGAGCTGTTCCAGCTCGTCGTTGCTCAGGCTGTCCTGCAGCGGAAGCCAGTAGGTCTCGTACACGTGCTCGCCGCGGGTGGGCAGCTTCATGAACAGGTAGTCGCGCAGGAGATCGGCCTGGCTCAGCTTGAGGCCGGTGTTGTTCAGCGACTCGAAGTGCCCCGGTCCGTCATGGGCGTCGCGGAGCGCGCCAACGCCTCCGCCTGGACCCTGGCCCCCGGCGAGGGCCGCCCGCCGCGCCCGGTAGCGCAGGGCGGGGTCGGTCAGCGCTGCCGGGCGGGCTCGTCCTGCTCGTAGTGCTCGTACGCGGTCTTCAGCCCGGTGCAGACCTCGGCCGTGGTCTCGAACAGCGCTTGGGCCTTGGGTTCGGTCACCTTGCCGATGTCCTCCCGGGCATGCCCGATGACCTCGTCGAGCATCTCCTTGGAGGGTCCGGCCGTCGCGGTGACCGACCCGTGGCTACGGCCCGGCCCTCTGCCCCGAGGACTTCGCGGGCCGGTTCGGCCCGTGCCCTGCGGTCCTCGGCCAGCGCCTTGCGGCCGGCCTCGGTCGCCCGGTGCACCCGCCGGACGCGGCCGTCGACCACCCGCTGTTCGGAGGCCGGCGGGCCTTCGGCCTCCGCGCGGTGCAGCCCCGCGGCCTGCGGGACGGTGCGGTGTCACCCGGCCGTGCGGGCGTCGATGTCGGCGATGAGGGCTTCGATGCGGGTGCGGATCTGGTCGCGGATGGGGCGCACGGCCTCCACCCCCTTGCCGGCGGGGTCGGTCAGTTCCCAGTCGAGGTAGGTCTTGCCGGGGAAGACGGGGCAGGCGTCGCCGCAGCCCATGGTGATGACGTAGTCCGACGCCTGGACGGCTTCGGGGGTGAGGACCTTGGGCTGCTGTCCGGAGATGTCGATGCCTTCCTCCTTCATGGCCTCGACAGCGGCGGGATTGATCTGTTCCGCGGGCAGGGAGCCGGCGGATCGGACGTCGATGCGGTCACCGGCCAGGTGGCGCAGGTAACCGGCGGCCATCTGGGAGCGTCCGGCGTTGTGGACGCAGACGAACAGCACGGAGGCGACGGGGGTGGTGGTCACGGGCGTGGTCTTCCTTGTCGGGCAGGGGTGTGTGTGCGGTTGTCGTGTTCAGGATGCCGGTGGCAGGAGGGCGAGGAGTTCGGTGATGCGGGCGTCGATGTCGTTGCGGACGGCGCGCACGGCATCGAGCGGGGCGCCGTCGGGGTCCGGCAGGGGCCAGTCCAGGTAGCGGCGGCCGGGGATGACGGGGCAGGCGTCGCCGCAGCCCATGGTGATGACGATGTCGGCGGCGCGCACGACTTCGTCGGTGAGGGGTTTGGGGTAGGCGTCGGCCAGCGCAACGTCCTGTTCGGCCAGCACGGCCGCCACGCCGGGGTCGAGGCCGGCGGCGGGCCGGGTACCGGCGGAGGAGACCTGCAGGCGCTCCCCGGCGCGGTGGGCGAGGAGGGCGGCGGCCATCTGCGAGCGTCCGGCGTTGCGGGTGCAGACGAACAGCACCCGGGGGGTGCCCGTGGCCGGCGTCTCCAGGTGCGCCAGGGCGGTGAGGCGTTCGCGGGTGAAGCGCTCGGCCAGCACCAGCAGGTAGGTGGGCACGGTGGCGGTGGCCGCGAGCAGGGTGTAGGAGTCGGCGAGCACCTGCTGAACGGTCTCCCGTGAGAAACGGCCTTTGTGGCGGGCGGCCAGGCGGCCGGCGATCTCGCGGAAGCGTTCCTCGGACGGCGCTGGCGAGGACAGTGCGGTCATGGGGGTTGTCCCTCCGGCGAACAGGGCCAGGGAACCGGACTGGCATCAGCTCCGGCTGATATGAGAGTATCAGTCCATGCTGATGTCAGTCGATACTGAGCTCATGCGGGTGCTGTCCGATCCGCTGCGGCTGAAGATCGTCACCCTGCTGGCCCACGAGACACTGTGCACCACCCACCTGGTCGTGGAGACCGGAGCGAAGCAGACCAATCTCTCCAACCACCTGCGGGTGCTGCGCGAGGCCGGGGTGGTGGACACAGAGCCGTGCGGCCGGTTCACCTACTACCGCCTCGTCCCCGAGGTCATGGAGACCCTGGCCGGGCAGTTCGCCGCCCTCGCCGAGGCCGCCCGCGCCACCCGCACCGCCGACACGAAAAGGGCCTGCCCGTGAGCACCGCCGGCACCCGGCCCGCACCGGAGAGTGTCTCCGGTGCCCCGGCCGACGGGATCGTCGCCCGCCTGTCCACCCTGGACCGCTTCCTGGCGGTCTGGATTCTGGCCGCCATGGCCGCCGGGCTGGGCCTGGGCCGGGCCGTCCCCGGACTGGACGAGGCACTGGCCGCGGTGGAGATCGGCGGCATCTCGCTGCCCATCGCGCTCGGTCTGCTGGTCATGATGTACCCGGTGCTGGCCAAGGTGCGCTACGACAGGCTGGACACGGTCACCGGCGACCGGCAACTGATGGCCGCCTCCCTGCTGATCAACTGGATCATCGGCCCGGCCGTGATGTTCGCCCTGGCCTGGATCTTCCTGCCCGATCTGCCGGAGTACCGCACCGGGCTGATCATCGTCGGCCTGGCCCGCTGCATCGCCATGGTCATCATCTGGAACGACCTGGCCTGCGGCGACCGGGAGGCCGCCGCCGTGCTGGTGGCGCTGAACTCCGTCTTCCAGGTGCTCGCCTTCGGCCTGCTCGCCTGGTTCTACCTCGACCTGCTGCCCGGCTGGCTGGGCCTGGGCCAGGGCGAGGAACTGGCCATCTCCTCGTGGTCCATCGCCCTCAACGTGCTGATCTTCCTCGGCATCCCCCTCGCCGCCGGCTACCTCACCCGCCGTATCGGCGAACGCCGCCTGGGCCGGGAACGCTACGAGACGGCCTTCCTGCCGCGGCTGGGTCCCTGGGCGCTGTACGGGCTGCTGTTCACCATCGTCATCCTCTTCGCCCTCCAGGGAAAGACGATCACCTCCGAGCCCGCCGATGTCGCCCGCATCGCGCTGCCGCTGCTGGCGTACTTCGCCGTGATGTGGTTCGGCACCTTCGCCGCCGGCCGGATGATGGGCTACACCTACGAGCGCACCACCACTCTTGCCTTCACCGCCGCGGGCAACAACTTCGAACTCGCCATCGCGGTGGCCATCGCCACCTTCGGCGTCACCTCCGGGCAGGCCCTCTCCGGCGTGGTCGGTCCCCTGATCGAGGTCCCCGTTCTGGTGGCCCTGGTCTATGTCTCCCTCGCCTGGCGCAAGAAGTTCCGGCGACGCCAGGCGGAGCTCCACGGATAGGCCCGCTCCGCACCCCCGCCGCCGCCGCGGCCCGCCCGGTCACCGGGTGGGCAGGTGAGCGGTGGGGCGGCGGGCGGCCCGGACGGCGTCGCGGCCGGCGCCGCGGAGGGCCTCGGCAAGGGATAGGTGATGTCGTCGCCCTCGTCCGCTGTCGGGCCGCCGGGAACGGGGCGGTAGGGGGCGCCGATGACGCCGTACAGCGGTTGCAGGGCGAGCAGCGTCTCGTAGGTGCGGACCATGGTCTCGGCGTGGCGGGTGCGGCCGAAGCGCTCGGTGAGGACGGCGGCGCTGGTCAGCGGGTGGTGTCGGGTGTTGTGGCGCCGGCCCGGGTCGCGGGCCAGGAGGCGGGGGACGGTCCTGGCCAGGCCGCCGGCTGCGCCGAGGCAGACGGCCGGTGCGGCCAGGGCCTGGGCGGCGCCGGGATGAGGAGGGGGCCAGGGTGGGCCTTCCCGGTGGGGGGTTCAGTCGACGGGGGCGGGTTCGGTGGCCTCCTCGGCGGTGCGTTCGGGGGCCGGGGCGGGAGCCTGGACGCGGGTGCGGCGTTCGGTCAGGCGGCGGGCGAGCGGCTCGGTCCAGCGGGCGGTCAGCGGCCCGGCGATCACGAGGATGAGGACGTATGCGGTGGCCAGCGGGCCAAGGGCGGGCTCCACCCCGGCGGTGACGGCCAGTCCTGCGATGACGATGGAGAACTCGCCGCGGGCCACCAGGGCGCCGCCGGCGCGCCAGCGGCCCTTGGCCGAGACGCGGGCGCGGCGTGCGGCCCAGTAGCCGGTGGCGATCTTCGTGCCGGCGGTGAGCACGGCCAGGGCGAGGGCGGGCAGCAGGACCGGGGGGATGCTGGCGGGGTCGGTGTGCAGGCCGAAGAAGACGAAGAACACGGCGGCGAACAGGTCGCGCAGCGGGGAGAGCAGGGTGTGGGCGCCCTCGGCCACCTCGCCGGAGAGCGCGATGCCGACCAGGAAGGCACCCACGGCGGCGGAGACCTGCAGCTGCTGGGCGATTCCGGCCACCAGCAGCGTCAGGCCCAGCACCACCAGCAGCAGCTTCTCCGGATCGTCGCTGGAGACGAAGCGGGAGATGACCCGGCCGTAGCGCAGGGCGGCGAACAGCACCAGCCCGGCCACGCTCAGCGCGATGGCCAGGGTCAGCCCGCCGGCCACCCATCCGGTGCCGGCCAGCAGGGCGGTCAGGACAGGCAGGTAGACGGCCATGGCCAGATCCTCCATCACCAGGATGGACAGGATCACCGGGGTCTCCCGGTTGCCCAGCCGGCCCAGATCGCCGAGCACCTTGGCGATGACGCCGGAGGAGGAGATCCAGGTCACCCCGGCCAGCACCACGGCGGCCACCGGACCCCACCCCAGCAGCAGCGCCATCGCCGCGCCGGGCAGGGCGTTGAGCGCCATGTCCACCAGCCCGGCCGGGTACTGGGTCCGCAGGTTGCTCACCAGGTCGGACGCGGTGTACTCCAGACCCAGCATCAGCAGCAGCAGGACGACGCCGATCTCGGCGCCGATGGCGACGAACTCCTCACTCGCGCCCAGCGGCAGCAGCCCGCCCTCACCGAAGGCCAGCCCGGCCAGCAGATACAGGGGTATCGGGGACATGCCGAACCGGCCCGCGAAGCGGCCCAGCAGCCCCAGGCCCAGGATGATGGCACCGAACTCGATCAGGATGACCGCGGAATGCACCGGCTCACTCCCGCTCAAGGATCGCGGCGGCGGCGTCCACGCCCTCACGGGCACCGATGACGATCAGGACATCTCCGCCCGCCATGCGGAAATCCGGCGCCGGGGAGGGTATCGCCGCCGAGCGGCGCAGCACCGCCACGATCGAGGCCCCGGTCTCCGTCCGCATCCGGGTCTCCCCCAGCAGCCGCCCGTTCCAGTACGAGGCGGAGGGCAGTTCCACGCGCTCGGCCACCAGGCCCAGGCCGGTGGTGGACAGCAGGCCCGGGTTGTGGTGCTCGGGCATCAGCGCGTCGATCAGCGAGGCCGTCTCGCCCTCGCTCAGATGCAGCGCCAGGGCGCAGGCGTCGGGGTCGTCGGCCCGGTAGGCGTTCAGGGTGCGCGAGCCGTCCCGGTGCGCGATCACCGACAGATGCCGGTGCTCTTTGGTGCTGAAGTCATAGCGCACCCCGATGCCCGGCAGGGGCGTGGTGCTCATCCGCGGAGCCGACACAGCCCGCCCTCCTCGTTCCGGTTCCCGGCCGATCCCGCCGCCCATCCTCCGCCAGTCTCCGCCGCCGGGGCAATGCCCCAGGTCACGCCGTGTCCTGAACCACCAGGCGTGGAGCCGGGCATACCCTGGTCGCAAAGGGCTCGTCCCAGGAGCGCAGAGGACCATGGCAGTACACCCCCGGACACCCCGGCGGATTCTGGTGGCCACCGACCTCTCCACGGCGGCCTCGTTCGCCGTGCAGCGGGCTCATGCGCTGGCGTCCCGGCATGCGGCGCAGCTGTACGCGGTCACCGTGATCACGCCCGAGGAAGAGCCGGTGTCCGCGTATCTGGCCTCGGCTCGTCTCTCCGCCCATCTGGACCAGCACGCGCCCCGGGCCCAGGTGCTGGCACGGGTGATACACGGCGGCAGCGTGGCGGCCGACGTCGCCGCACGGGCCCGGGAGACGCACGCTGACCTGGTGGTGACCGGCGCACCCCGGGCGCCCGGCCCGGCCCGCGCCCTGCGCCGCAGCGTGCCCGAACACCTGGCGCGCGTCGCCCGCCTCCCGGTGCTGGCGGTGCGCACCCCGCCGGCATTCGACTACCGCCGGGTGCTGCTGGCCCTGGACGCCACACCGGCCTCCCTGCAGGCCGCGAGGGCCGGGACCGCGCTCACCCCGGGCGCCGAACACCTGGCGGTGCATGTCAGCACCATCCCCGGGGAACACCTGCTGCGCATGCGTCTGCTGGCCGGGCTGCGCCCGCGCAGCACCGGCCAGGAGAAGCACCTGGCCGAGAAGGAGCTGGCCGAGAAGGAGCTGTCCGGGCTGCGGCGGACGCGAGTGGAGCAGGTCCGCCCGGTCATCGAGCGGCAGGCCCAGCATCTGCAGCCGCCTCCGGCGCGGACCCTGGTCGCCACGGGCAGCCCGTGGGAGGAGCTGCCCGCGCTGGCCGGCCGGTACGGGGCGGATCTGGCCGCACTGGGCACCGGGGGCCGCTCCCGCACCGGTTACGCGCTGCTGGGCAGCGTCGCCCGGCAGATGCTGCGCCACGCCCCCTGCGACGTACTGCTCTTCCCCGCCGGCCCCGGCCCCTGACCACGCCCCGACTCCGCCCCGACCGTGAACGGCCGCCGTCATGGAACTGCACGACTTCCCGCTCCTTGCCGCCGTCCTTGCGCTGACCGCTCTGGCCGGGCTGGTGGCCACCCGGCTGCGGCAGCCGCTGATCGTCGCCTTCATCGCCGTGGGCATCCTGGCCGGGCCGGCCGGGGCCGACTGGGTGGAGCCGGCCGGCACCATCGAGGTCCTCGCCCAGCTCGGCATCGCCATCCTGCTGTTCCTGGTCGGCCTGCGGCTGGACCTGCATCTGATCCGCACCACCGGGCCCATCGCCGTGGCCACCGGCCTGGGCCAGGTGGTGTTCACCTCGGTGATCGGCTACCTGATCGCCCTCGGCCTGGGCATGGACACCGTCACCGCACTGTATGTCGCGGTAGCGCTGACCTTCTCCTCCACGATCATCATCGTCAAACTGCTGTCCGACAAGCGGGAGCTGGAGCAGTTGCACGGCCGTATCGCGGTGGGCTTCCTCATCGTGCAGGACATCGTCGTGGTGCTGGTGATGATCGCCCTGACCGCCTTCGGCCAGGAGACCGGGGACAGCGTCGCCCAGGACATCGCCCTGGTGTTCGCCAAAGGGCTGGGGCTGCTGGCCGGCATCGCCGTGCTGATGCGCTGGGTGCTGCCCTGGCTGCTGCACCACATCGCCCGCTCCCAGGAACTGCTGGTGCTGTTCGGCGTGGCCTACGCCGTGGCGGTGGCCGCGCTCAGCGACTGGCTCGGCTTCAGCACCGAGGTCGGCGCCTTCCTGGCCGGGGTCTCCCTGGCCACCACCCCTTACCGGGACGCGCTGGGCGCCCGGCTGGTCAGCCTGCGCGATTTCCTGCTGCTGTTCTTCTTCCTGGAGCTCGGCGCCCGCCTGGAGTTCACCGACGCCGCCGGCCGGCTCGCCGAGGCCGCGGTCTTCTCGCTGTTCGTCCTGGTCGGCAACCCGCTGATCGTGGTAGTGATCATGACGGCGATGCGCTACCCGGTACGGGTGGGCTTCCTCGCCGGACTCACCGTCGCCCAGATCTCGGAGTTCTCCCTCATCCTGGCCGCCCTCGGCCTCTCCCTGGGCCATATCGACGCCGCCACCGTCAGCCTCATCACCGTTGTCGGGCTGATCACCATCGGCGGCTCCACCTACCTCATCCTCTACTCCCACCCCCTCTACCGCCGCCTGGAACCCTGGCTCACCCGGTTCGAGCGCACCGACAGCCGCCGGCGCGAGATCACCGGCCACGAACGCGAAGCCGACGTCATCCTCTACGGCCTGGGCCGCTTCGGCGGACAACTCGCCGACCACCTCACCGCCTCCGGCCACCGCGTCCTGGCCGTGGACTTCGACCCGCACCGCGTCGCCCGCACCGACCGCCCCGGCATCACCGCCATCTTCGGCAGCGCCGAGGACCTCCACTTCCTCGAAACCCTCCCCCTGGCCCGGGCCCGCTGCGTCATCAGCACCATCCCCCTGCCGGAGACCAACCTCGCCCTGCTGCACGCACTGCGCCACCACGGCTACCGGGAGCGCATCGTCCTCACCGCCCACAACCCCCACGACGCCCACCGCCTGGCCGCCGCCGGAACCGACCTCGTCCTCCAACCCTTCACCGACGCCGCCACCCACGCCGCCCACGCGCTGGACCGCCTCCTCCACCCGGACACCGGCGACAACCCGGACGACGATCCCGGGACAGCCCGGTGACCCGCGACGAAGAACTCAGACCCACGGCTCCGACGTCCACGCCGAGGACGAGTGAGATCAGCGGCTGCGGGGCACGAACATGATCACGGCCATACCGGCGAGGCAGAGCGGCGGGCCGATGACGTCGTCACGGTCGGGGCGCGTCGTCGTCAGGGTGCAGGACTGCGGCATCCGTTCCGGATCGGTCATCGCGCTCACTCCCGTCATCACGGCCCCGCCTCTGGGCACTTATGACGGTGAACCTGTACCCGGGTACTGGATGCAAGCCCCGATCAGGCGCGGCCGGACCCGGCACTGGCAGGATGCAGGCGCGGGTGAAACGGGTCGTGATGGTGGCGTGGTGCAGATGGTCGGCGAGCGACCGGTCGCCCTCGACGCCCATGACGACGTGGAGGCGGACGAAGCCCTTCTCGTCTCTCCGGTTCAGGTCACCTCGCAGGAGCCGGCCGGTACGGGGCGCCGATCACCCCGTACAGACGCGGCGGGCGGGCGCGGACGGCGATCAACCCCTGTCGCCAGGTGGGGGCAGGGCTCGGGCGGGCGGCGAGGTCGTCCTCGGCGGGCACGGGGCGGCTCCTGCCCGGCCCCGGGTGTGCCGCCATGTGTGCTGCGGCGGCGCCGGCCCTTCCGCCCGGTGGGCGGAAGGGCCGGCGAGCTGGGGATTTCGGTGTGCCCCCGGCAGGATTCGAACCTGCGACACCCGCTTTGGGAGTTTCCTCCGGCAAGGCCGCTGACCAGCATTGATGATGGCCGCGGAGTGCCTGACCTGCGAAACCACTCCTCGGCGGTTCCCCCGCGTTCCCGGTGTTTCCCGTTCCGGTGTGTGCTGCATGTGTGCCGGCGGGCGTCGTCCGGCGGAGGCGTGGTTCGCTCGGGGGAGTGGCCAAGATGAGATGCGGGCGTTTCGTCAGACCTTCTCGACTCGCACGGAGTGGCCGGCGAGGAGCTGCCCCATGTCGTCGGTGTCGGAGGTGAAGACGGTCGCTTGGGCCCCTTGCGCGGATTCCCGCCCGGCCACGGCCGCCAGGACGGCGTCGATGGCGTACTTGTGCCCGTGCAGGCCGGCTGCCTTGAGCATGTCGCGCGCCAGGCTGATCACCTGGTCGTCCGTGTGCACGATGCGAATCCGGGACAGCGTCCAGCTCCACAGCGCCTGCCTCGACCCTTCGCGCGGGTTCCATGCCTCCAGGGTCGTGAGTGCCGAGGTGACGATCGGGATGTCGAGCCGTGGAGCCGTCTTGATCAACGCGACCATGTCCCGGTCCCCCTGTACCGCCTTGGAGAGAGCCTCGGCGTCGAACACGAAGACGCGCTGCCTGGGCCGGTGCACCTTCGCTCGGGCAGTGCGGCTCACGCGGCCTCTTCCGCTTGCGAGTCCTGCTCGTCATGCCAGCCGTCGATGGCGGCGATGCGGTCCAGCGCGGCTTGCTGCTCGTCGTCGGTTACGGCGCCGTGTTCTTCCTCGAGGCGTTCGGCCAGTTCGCGCAGCCGGTCCATGGCGTCCTGGTGGGCGGCGGCCGCCGCAATGTAACCGGACACTCCGCGTGCGTCGACACGCTCCTTGATCGACTCCACCAGCTCTTCCGGCACGGTGATGGTGATCTTCCGTGTTGCCATACTTCAAGTATGTCATGCTCGGCGTCCATAAGGCCCACTGCGGCGGGCAGCGCACCCTGCGCGTTGATCATCCGGGCGACATCCGGGAGACGGGATTCCGTTGCCCGACCCCGCCGGACCAGTCTGCATACGCGCCCGAACGGCCGTGAGGCCGGGGCATCCCGGCCTCACCTGCGCACATCTGTCGTCAACCGGTGCCCCCGGCAGGATTCGAACCTGCGACACCCGCTTTAGGAGTATCTCATTTGGCTGGGTAGGCTCTTGGCCGTGGCAGGGATCGTTGAGCGGCTGGTGCCGGACGAGCTGTGGGAGCTGTTCCAGCGGGTGGTGCCGGAGGCGCCGTCGCGGCCGCAGGGCGGTGGCCGGCGCCGGCACGGCGACCGGGAGGTATTGGCCGCGATCATCTTCGTGGCCACCTCGGGGTGTACCTGGCAGCAGCTGCCCGCCGCATCGTTCGGGCCGTCCGGGGCGACGGCCCACCGCCGGTTCACCGGGTGGACCCGGGCCCGGGTGTGGGCCAGCTGCATCGCCTGGTCCTGGACGAGCTCGGCTGCCGGGGTGAACTGGACTGGTCGCGGTGCGCGATCGACTCGGTGAACATGCGGGCGATGAAAAGGGGGACCTGACCGGTCCGAATCCTTTCGACCGGGGCAAGTACGGGTCGAAGATCCATCTGATCACCGAGCGGACCGGTCTGCCCCTGTCCGTCGGCATCTCCGGAGCCAACCTCCACGAGAGCCAGGCCCTGATCCCGCTGGTGCAGGGCATACCGCCGATCCGCTCCCGCCGCGGGCCGCGCCGTCGCAGGCCCGGAAAGCTCCACGCGGACAAGGGCTACGACTACGCTCACCTGCGGCGATGGCTGTCCCAGCGTGGCATCGGGCACCGCATCGCCTGCAAGGGCGTCGAGACCTCGCAGCGGCTGGGCCGGCACCGCTGGACCATCGAGCGCACCATGGCCTGGCTCACCGGCTGCCGACGCCTTCACCGCCGCTACGAGCGCAAGGCCGAGCACTTCCTCGCCTTCACCAGCATCGCCTGCACCCTTATCTGCTACCGCCGCATGAACACCTGACCTGCACCGAGGACACGGCCGGGTGCAGGATGATGGCTCGGTGACCAGGTCCGAGCAGATGCGGGACGCGGCCCGACTGTGGCGGGAGCACCTCGACGCCGACTTCCCCGCCGGCCTGCGAGGTGTTGAGTTCGAAGGCATCGACATGGTGATGCTCGACGCGGATACCGCAGGCTGCGTCTGCACGTGGCTCAACAACGGCGGCGCCCTCGATCCGGAGCGCAGACGCATCCTGCAGGCCCGCCTTGAGGACCTGACTCGAGTCATTCCGCAGATCAGCGCCCCATCAGGCCGCCAGTACTACCAACGGCTGCACCAGCTTGCCCTGCTCGTTCTAAGCGTTCCGAACGCCAAATGAGATGACCTGTTAGGAGTTTGCCCCGGCGGGGCTGTGAGCTACGGAATCGTCGACTGGTGGCTGCCTGACCTGCGGAAACGCTCCTCTGTGGTTCCCACGTGTTCACGGAGTTTCCCGGCCTCGTGTGTGCCGCATCCGTGCTGCGGGCGCCTCGGCCTGGCGACGCCGCTGCGTCGCAGTTGATGCTGGGCCGCTTCTTGGTCTCCCAATGACCTGGCCGTTTCCCGCTTGCTGGCGTTTGGGCCCGGACAGGCTCTTGCGGCCGCTCTGCGGAGTCTTTGCGACCGCTCCGGGACTGCCGGGAGAGGGTTCCTGGCTGGTCAGGCGGTCGAGGCGGGTCCTCGGCGGCCCCTGCGAGGGTGGCTTCGTACACCAGAATGGGTTCTGGCACGACTTCCGTGAAGCGGTCACGGTTAGTGATCATTGGGTGTTTCGAGTGCTTGGAGGATCTGTCGTACTTCCTGGCGCCACTCGTCAGCGTCGGCGCTGTTCACCCAGCCGGTTGCCATTTCGGACCCGTCCTGGAGAACCCGGTCCAGTGCGAGTCTCGCCGACGCGCGAAGGGAGGCTGGCAGTTCGGGCAGCGGTTCCCTGGGACCGTCGTCCGGGTCAATCACGACGGGACTGTCCGGGAGGGTGCTCGCGACGAGAGCGCCAGCGGCAACAGCTTCGGCCCCGTCTCCGCCATCGACGCGTTCTCCCGAGTCGGTGACTCGCCGGAATGCCTGCCCCAGCACGTCAACGACCTGCTGGTGGGTGAGTCCCTCAAGTTCATCGACGAAGTCTGCGGCGAGGTCGCTGTCGAACGGGCCGGTTCCCCAGGTGCCCATGCATGGCTCCTGATACTGCTGTCTCGGACGAAGGCGGTTCTGGCTTGCTTTCCGTGGAATGGTTACGGAGAGTCAAATCTGCGGTGCCATGCGATGCCTGTCGGGATGGGCACGAAGCTGGGGTGAGGTGAGTTCCAGGGCCCGGTTGTCGCGTCCGGCGCTCATGTGGTTGAGCCAGCGTTCATACCAGTCGAGGAAGTCGGTGGCGGAGAAGACGTTGGGGCCCCAGAACCCGTCGCTGTTGCCGATGAGGACGCGGCCGGTGAGGGGACCGGTCACCGCGATGACGCATACGTCGGTGCAGCCCATTTCGATGACGTGGAGGAAGAGGTCGCGTCCGTGACCCCCGGGTTCTGCGTCGTCGAATCCGCGGGGTGTCCCCGGTTCCTCACGCGGGTTCATGACCAGCAGGGAACACCGCTCCAGCGGCATGAGGCCGTAGAACGGCGCCGCGCCTGAGCCGCCGATGTGCGTGAGGAACTGCCGGTAGGCGTCGGGCAGGGCGATGCCGTGCTCGGCCTCGAACGCAGCGACACGTGCTTCTGCCAGCTTCGGACCGAGGCGGAGCTTGTGTTGCTCTTCTCCGAAGGAGTGGCTGCGCAGGGGTTGGAACGGGATCGCGGCCAGCTTGCGACGCAGGCGGGGTATGCGGGGATCCATGGTGCATCTTCTCTCGTCCCCGTCACCCTATGGGTGGCTATCGTCAGGTGGGAGGCCCAGTGATCGATGGCGGGCCAGGCTTCATCACGTCGCCGCTGGCTTCGGATCGGTCACGTGGCCATCGACCACTCCGATAACACAAGTCAGTTCTGAGCCATCAGCACAGCACCAGCAAGGAGTCCCAGGGAGCGGATGGGTGCGCGGCTATGAGGGCGGCATGGGACGCGGTAGCGAGTGCGGCTCCAGCGGCGCCGGTGAGAAAGCCAGGGTTGTCGTAGCTGGTTCTGGCTTCGATGTGAGGAAACCCGAAGGGGCGTCGGGGATCGTGGAAGTCGGCAGTGGCGTGGGCGGCTCTTTCAGCGACAGTTCGGATTCGGGCCCGCTCTGCGGCCTGGAGGACTCCAGCGGTGCCGTGGCAGAGCGTAGGGCCCTCGGTGTCCCACTGAGGGGGAGAGCGGTTGGCCATAGCGGTGATGGCAGCTTGTCCTGCGCGAATGACCGCAGCGTCCGTCAGGGCCTGACCGCCCAGGCAGAGGGCACGGCCGATGCCCGGAGTCCCATAGCACCAGGCGTCTCGGCGCTGAGGTGGGCGTAGCCGGTCGGGTGGGGGTGGGCTCTCGAGGTCGTTGCCGCTGATGAAGGGAGGCCAGGTGCCGGTGGGTTCCTGCCAGGTGGTCAGCCAGATGGCAGCGGTGCGGATGGCGTGGAACTGGCCGGGGACGGTGTAGCCGTGGAGGTGGGCGGTGGCGAGGAGGGCGAGGGGGCCCGCGATGCCGTGGGCGAGGCCGGTGGTGGCGGCGCCGGAGGGTGGGACGGTGACGCCGGGCGGGTGGTCGGCGGCCGGTAGCCACCAGCCGGGGCGGGTGCCGTGGCTGGTGGTGATCAGCGTGGTGAGGGTGGTGAGGGCCGCGGTCAGGCCGGGCTCGGCTTCGGTGTGGTGGCCGGTGGTGTGGGCGGCGAGGAGAACGCGGCCGATGCCGGCCAGACCCTTGATCGTGTCGTAGACGGCCCACGGGGCTCCGGGCCGGTTGTTGCTGAAGCGTCGGCGCTGGTGGTCGGCGAGTCCTTGGGCGCGGGCGGAGAGCCAGGTGGTGGCCTTGCGGAGAGTGGCCTGGCAGGGCTCGGGGTCGGGGAGGTAGCCGGTGCCGATGATCAGGGAGGCGGCCAGGGCGCCGGGGCCGGTGTAGATGCCGTCGGGCGGGGCTCCGCGGAGATGGTGTCTGGTGGCTGTCCAGTGTTCGGCGGCGGCAGTGGCGAACCGTGGGTCGTGCCGGGCGAGACAGGCGTGGAGGAGGGCCGTGCTTGCCAGGCCGTCGGAGAGGGTGTGTGCGGCGGAGGGCGGGAGGGCGGCGGTGACCGTCTGGGGGTCGAGCAGGGCGCGGGCGGTGGAAAGGGCCTGTTCGGCGAGGAAGTCAGGGCTGGCCGGCATGGGTGTGAAGGAGGTCGGTGGCCAGGGAGCGGGTGAGGCTTTCGGCTGCTGGGTCGGGGCCGAGGAGTCGGTTGCAGTGCATGTGGACCAGGTCTGAGGCGCACAGGGCGGACAGGGCGGGATTGGTGAGGGTGGCGCGGTAGGCGGTGAGTGCCTCGTGCCGGATGGTCCAGGTGTCGGTGAGGGGTGGAGGCAGGAGGACCTGGGGGTCTGCTGTTGCGGGGCGTAGCCAGAGCCGGAGCTTGTCGCGGGTACGGCGGTCGGTGGTGGTGAGGGGGCGTCCTCCGCGAAGGGCTTGGTGAGGCCGGTTGGCCACGGTGCGGGCGATGTCGGCCGCGCTCAGGGCGGCGATGACCAGGCGGTCGTTGCCGGGGCCGGTGAGGGTCAGGCAGTGGGCGGTGAAGGCGCTGTCGGCGGTGAAGACGTCTTCGGCGGCGGTGATTGCCTCGGGGCCGCCGTAGCGTTCGGTTTCGGGTAGGTAGGGCTCGAGGACCATGCCGCCGGCCAGGCGTTGCCGGTGCAGGGTTTCGGACCAGGCGGTGAGGAGGGGCAGTACCTCGGTGGTGAGGGCTTTGGGATCGCCGTGGGTGCGGATGCGCAGGTGGTCGCCGAGGGCGGGGGTGTGGTAGCGCAGCCAGAACCAGCGGTCGACGCGGTCCGCGGCCTGGTGGAGGACGGCGGGGAGTTGGCGGATGACGGTGTCTTGGCAGGCGGCGGGGACGGGCAGAGCGAGGGATAGCCAGCCGCTGCCTGGCAGGTGCGCATGGAGGCCGGGTGAGCGGGGTGCGGCGCGGGGGTCCGGCCGGGGTGGGGTGGGCTTGGTGGTGCGGGTGAGGCTGACGACCAGTTCCGCGACGTGCCGGCCATGGGGGCCCTGGAGAATGTCGTCGTGGGCGTCGGGGTGGTGCAGGGGTTCGGCGAGGGTTCGGGCGCCTCGGCGGACGCGGCGGCGCAGCAGCTCGCGGTCTTCGTCCTGGGTGAGGTCAAGGGGGAGCTGGCGGTCGCCTTCGTGAATGACGACCACGTCGGGTGGTGCGGGGCGGGTGTCGGTGCGCCAGGTCGTGAGGGCTTTGTCCCAGGTGGTGCGGCGAGTGGCGGCGGTGGTCAGTTCTTCGGGAAGTCGCCAGCGGGCGGGCGCCAGGAGGATGGAGCGGTACCGGACGCGGGGCGTCCAGGGTGCGTAGCCGGCCGGACCCCAGGACCAGGTGTGCCAGGGGCGGGTATCAGCCTGGCCGATCAGGTGCAGGGCGCGGGCGGCTGGGGGCAGCAGGTCGGGTGCGATGCGGCTGAAGAGCACGGCGAGTACGGGCCGGTTGTGGCGGGTGGACCACAGCAGCAGATGGCCGCGTGCGGTGGTGACCGACAGCTCGTCCGGTGTGAGGTCGCCGTCGCGTTCGGGCACGCCGAGTGGGATGCGATGGGGCGCGAACCGCGTTTCGGTTGCGAGGGCGGCGGTCGGGTCGATGCGGGAACGGCAGACGATCTCGGCGAGAAGGGGTTCTGCGCTGGTGGAGGGCGGTGTCGGTTCGGGGGCCAGTTGGGGGAGCCAGGGGGCGAAGCGTCCGGCGGCTGATCCGGCGGTCTGGGAACCGGAATCGGGGCAGACCGCGATTCGCAATTCGCCGTCGTGGTGACGCAGCAGCCGGAGGTGGATCTCGGCTGTGCGCGGCGGCGGGGTGTCAGCGCCGTGGGACAGGAGTCCGACCAGGTCGTCGTCCAGTACGACTTCATGTCGTCCTTGAGCGGTGACCTCGGACAGCAGACGGGCGAGGACTGCCGCGCGATGAGGGTCGGGGCCGCTCTGACTGGGGGTGAGTTCGCTGTCGGCGGGCGGGCCGATGCCGGTGACAGGGTCGATGACCTCCAGCAAGGGCACCATGCGGTAGGGACCGAAGGCGTGGACGAAGCGCTGGTGATAGTCGTCGCCGGGCCCGGTGAGCTGGCTGATGTGCCAGAGGATGGTGGCGGCCTGGGCGGCCTGTTCGCCGATTGAGCGAGGCAGCGCGATCTCGGCGTCGGCGACGGTGTCCACGGCCAGAGGCCGTTCGACGTGGTGGATGCTGTCGGCGGTGTCCCTTGCCGCTCGTAGGAGCGCCAGTCGTTCGGCTGTCCCGGGCGGGTGGGTATCCGCGTCTGCGAGCTGGTTGTGCAGCCGGGCAAGGGTCCCCCGGAGGGCTGCCGAGGCGGGGATCCGGGTCAGCAGATGCCCGAGTGGGTCGTCGCGCAGGCCGGTCGGCAGCAGGTCGGTGAGCAGGAATCCCGTGCGGATCATCTGCCGTAGGGCGGATGTGGTGGTGGACCGTGCTGCGGTGGGATGGCGTACTGCGAGGTCCGCCAGCAGATCGGACGCGTGTGCGCCTTTCCGGCAGGCGTCGAGCAGCCACACCGAGACCTGAGTTGCACGGATCGTGCTCCGCTGCACGGTTGTTCCTCCGCCCGGGGCGGGGTGTTCGGCTTCCAGGCGGTCAGCGCGTCGCACTATCAGGTTGTTCGTGGTCAGGGTGAGGCATTCCAGCACCTCGTCGGCGTCCAGGAGCCGGTCTGCCACGGCGGTCAGCCATGCCGGACCGGGCGTGGTCACCGCCCTGTGCCGTAACCCCAGCCGGAGTGTGGTGTGCGTACCGGAGAGTGCGGCCGGGGCCACTGCGGCGAACACGCCGTGCGGTGTGGTCCGGGTTCGGGACCGGATGTCGTAGGCCCGGCGGGTGGCCGCCAGCCGGGCGGAAGCGTTCCCGGCATGGCCGGCGGCGTTGTCGGCGGAGCGGCTGGCGAGGAACATGCCTTCGGCCAGCAGCCCCGCGTCGGCCGCTTCCGGTCCGGAGTGGACCGGGCGCAGAGCGGTGCGGGCGGTTGCCACCGGCTGGTGGGTGAACACTCTCCTGACCACAGCGTTCCTCCTGACGAACCGCTTCGGCGGGGTGCGGCGCAGAGGTCTGTGCCGCACCCCTTGGGCGTCTCGGTGCTGCCGAGGGGGGCGCCTATACGGCGTCGCAGCCGCGCAGGGGGACGACCGGGCCGTCCGGGGCGACGCAGCCGGTGGTCGGTCCGGTGGTGGGGGACTGCCCGCAGTTGTCTCCGGTGCACGGCTCGGAGTCCGCGAGGCCGGGGTAGAGGGTGGTCAGGTCGGTGGTCTGGGGATCGAGGTCGAAGATGTCGTCCAGGGCGGGGGCGGCGCTCTGCGAAGTCATGGCGATGTGGCTCCTTGGTGGGAGTAGGTGGCGTGGTGGCCCGGTGGTCGGGTTCCGGGTGTGCGCGGCCGGGCCGGTGCGGTGGTCAGGGCAGGGAGACGACCAGGCGGGTGTGCCGGTTGTCGATGACCTGTCCTGGGGCGAGCTGGTCGACCGGGGTGCCGGCCGGGTAGGCGCGGAGGGTCGGCTCGACGGAGCCGCGGTGGCCGCCGCTGTCCCAGGCGCGGATGCGTTCGGCGAGGCGGTCGGCCAGCTGTTCCCGGTCGGGGCCGTAGGCGTGGACGCCCAGTTCGAAGCCGCCGGTGGCCGGGCGGATGGTGGTGTAGGCGAGGGTGCCGTTCTGCCAGGTGGCCGCGGCGGCGATGGTCCAGCCGGACAGGCCGCGCTCGACGCCCCGGGAGCTGGCATAGATCCGCGCACAGGGCGACAGGGTGGCCACCAGCCACAGGTCCAGCGAGGGCAAGACGCCTTCGTCGTTGCGCAGCACGACACCGGTCCACGTGGTGGTGCGGGTGCTGGAGGCGATGGCGGTGCGCAGGGCGTCGGCGTCGGCGTGCTGATCGTCGTTGAGGCCGAGCCGCAGGTCGCCGTCACTGAGGTCGATGGTGTGGCCGGTGTGGCGGTTGTCGCCCTGCATGCCGACGAAGCCGCACCGGGTCTGCCCCCGGCTGCGCAGGTGCCCGTCTTCGCGTCCGAAGGCGAAGACCTGGTGGATGCCGCGGAAGCTGAGCGGCACCACCAGCCGCCCGTGCGGGGCCAGCTGGTCGGACCAGGCGGGCGGCAGGTCGGGAGCCTGGGCGGTGACCACGATGGCGTCGAAGCCTTCCGCGGGTGCCGCGTCGCCGGCGCCGTAGGTTCCGTCCGCGCACCGCACCCGCACCACCCGGTCGTAGCCGGTCTCGGCGAGGAGCCGCTGGGCGCGGTCGGTGACCTCGGGGTCGATATCGACGCTGACCACCTCGCCGTTCTCGCCGACCAGTTCGGCCATCAGTGCGGCGTTGCAGCCGCCGGAGCCGATCTCCAGCGCGCGCATGCCCGATCCCAGCCCGGACAGTTCCAGCATCCGGGCCTGCACCCAGGGAGCGGACACCGAGCTGACGGGGTGGCCGCGGTCGTTCCGCTTGGTGATCACCGCATCGTCGGCATAGGCGTCGTCCAGGGACGTGTCCGGGAGGAAGCGGTGACGCGGCACCGCGGCGAACGCCGCGGCGACGCGGTCGTTGACGACATTTCCTTGTTCGCGCAGGTGGTGGAGGAGTTTCTGGCGCAGCACTTCGGCGCGGGTCTCATCGACGGTGTCAGTGGTCACATCCCGGAGTGTAGTCACGCGAATACTCCTGATTGAGAGGGTGAGTAATCAAGGCGCTGGGTCATGTGCGGAGTTGGCGAGATGCGCGGAACGTGGATCTCTGTCATGCGGGCGGCGGCTCAGGGCCGGGTCAGGGCTTCGGTGAGGACGTCGAGTGCGGTGCGCAGTTCCAGCGGGTCGGTGAAGGGACGGGGACCGCTTCAGGAGCGCGGACCCAGCGCGGACCACGGAAGGAGCTGTGTCCGCCCGGGTGCTGCCGTGGCGGGGGAGGGACGGTGAGGAAGGAGCCGGTTTGCCGAGGTAGCGGGCGATGGCGGGCCAGAGCTCGGCACCGTGACCCGGGGGGATGATCCAGCACCAGCAGTCGCGGTCGGCAGCGATGCAGCCCAGGCGCGCATCCGAGGCGTTGCCGTAGAGCATCCGCAGCACCGCCTCGCCGTGGTGCTCGGCGGTCCGCACCGCGTCCCAGCGGCGCCCGGTCGGTAGTGCTACAGGCTCGTGCCCGGCCATGGCCCCTGCGAACAGCAGCCAGGCTGCGACGCTGTCGGTGGGCTCCCTCTCCGGGCGGCTGAGGCTCATCCTGCCGCCTGCCCGGATTGCGTGGGCCGGCTCCGAACGGGGTCCACGCCGAAGAATACAGGGAGTTCTGCGAGGCTTCCGGGCACGATGTCATGGTCTGGCCCGGCTGCCCCGTCCTGCGCGACATCCGCGAACTGCGCCTGGTCACCTTCGCCCTCCAGGTCGCGAACCACGATGCCTCTGCCCGCGATGAAGCCCGCTATCGGCTGGCCTGCATCCAGGACCGACGCGGTTCCCGTCCGTGGCCCTGGACAGAAGTGGGCGCCTGACCTCGGTGCGGTCCGAGTCACTGCGTGAGCTGAATGTGTGCTGCGGCGGCGCGGGCCCTTCCGCCGGAGCGGCGGAAGGGCCGGTGAGCTGGGGTTTTGGTGTGCCCCCGGCAGGATTCGAACCTGCGACACCCGCTTTAGGAGAGCGGTGCTCTATCCCCTGAGCTACGAGGGCTGGACTGCCGCGGCGGGCCGTCCCCGGGGGGATGACCCGGTTGCGCTGCCGCCGGACAGTGTAGCGGTTGGGGGTCGGGCCGTTTGAAGGACAGGGGGAGGGCGGCCGAGGGGCGGGGCGGTGGGGCCGGATGGGGGAGGGGGTGGCGGTGTTCCGGGTGCCGGGGAGGGGCCGGGGCGTCAAGGTGGTAAGGGAGGTCCGCAAGACACCCGCCACCGCACCACGCGCCATGCGCCCTGGAGGTTTCCCGATGTCTCGACGTGTCACGGCTGGTATCGACGGCTCGCCGGAGAGCCGGGCGGCGGCGGACTGGGCCGCCGCGGAGGCGCTGCGCCGTTCCACCGGCCTGCGCCTGGTGCACGGCTGGGGCGTGGCGTCCCCGCTGGAGCCGATGGGCTCGCCGGAGGTGGACCAGCAGGCCTCCGAGCAGGTGCTGCGGGAGGCCCGGGACCGGCTGGTGTCCGGGCACCCCGGGCTGGATGTGACGACCGAGTCGGTGGCCGGCGGCCCGGCCGCCGCGCTGCTGGACGCCGCCCGTGAGTCGGATGTGGTGGTGCTGGGCTCTCGCGGGCTGGGGACGGTGGCCGGTTTTCTGCTGGGCTCGGTCAGCATGCAGACCGTGGCCTGGGCGGAGTGCCCGGTCGTGGTGGTGCGCTCGGGCGCGGCGGAACGGGCGCCGGAGCAGCCCGCCCCGGAGGTGGTGCTGGGCCTGAAGCGGCTGGAGAAGCCGGACCGGGAGGTGCTGGACTTCGCCTTTGCCGAGGCGTCGCTGCGCGGGCTGCCGCTGCGCGTGGTGCACGTCCGCCGGGATCCGGCGCCGGTGGCCTCGCAGGTGGCGGGCGCGCTGCAGCCGTGGCGGGAGCGCTATCCGGAGCAGGAGGTCGACGAGACGGTCATGACCGGCCAGGCCTCGGAGGTGCTGCTGGACGCCACGCCCAGTGCCGAGATGGTGGTGGTGGGCCGGGGCGGGCGGCGCGGCGGCCTGGGCACCCGGACGGGGCCGGTGGGGCATGCGCTGCTGCACCACGCGGCCTGCCCGGTGGCCGTCGTCCCGCACGGCTGAGCCGGCGGCGGCCACGGGGGAGCGCGGTTCCGGCTCCTGCCGGGCGGGGCGCGGCCCCGGGCAGGAATCGGAGCCAAGGACGATCGTCCACCTCGCGGACCCGGATTGCGCGGTGCGCGGTCTCGCTCCGCTTCCCCGCGTCTCCCTGTTGATGTCCTTGGCTCCGTCTGAAGTCAACCGCGGGGCGGGCGGGGGGACATAGGGCCGGTCGGCCCTGCCGGCGGGCCGTCCGGTCCCCGTCGCCGCGACCTGGGCGCCCGGGCCGGTGCGGTCGGCTGGGGGCCTGCCGCGCCCGGACCGGCGGCGCCCGGACCGGGCGCGGGCGCGGCGGACCCGGAACCGGGCGGGGCGGTGGAGTCGGTGATCACCGGCACCAGGATGGTGGCGTTGCCCTCGGGCAGGGTGGAGGCCTGCCCGGCGGCGTCGCTCATCTTGATCAGCAGCCCGATGAGCAGGAAGTTGGCCACCGTGGACGATCCGCCCTGGGCGAGGAACGGCAGGGCCTTGCCGGTCAGCGGGATGAGGCCGGAGACGCCGCCGGCGACGACGAAGACCTGGAGCGCCAGCACCGCGGACAGCCCGGCGGCGAGCAGCTTGCCGAACGGGTCGGTCACCTTCATGGCCGCGCTCATCCCGCGCCAGATCAGCAGCACGTAGCAGAGCAGGATCATGGTCACCCCGGCCAGGCCGAGCTCCTCGGCGGCGGTGGCCATGATGAAGTCGCTGCGTCCGGCGAAGCCGATGAGGTAGGAGTGGCCCTGGCCCAGGCCGGTGCCGGTCAGGTCGCCGGCGCCGAAGGCGAACAGCGACTGGGCAAGCTGGTCGGAGATCACCCCGGGCGGGCGCTGGTCCTCCGGCAGATAAATGGACATCGGGTCCAGCCAGGCGGCGATCCTGGCCTTGACGTGGTACTGGGTGGCGGCCACCGCCGCGGAGCCGCCGATCGCCATCAGCACGCCCAGCGCGACCCAGCTGGTGCGCTCGGTGGCGATGTACAGCATGACGATGAAGACGCCGAAGAAGATCAGCGAGGTGCCCAGGTCGCGCTCGTAGAACAGCACGATCAGGCTGACGCCCCAGACCAGCAGCACCGGGCCGGCGTTCCGGCCGCGCGGCAGGGCCAGGCCCATGAACTTCCGGCCGGCCAGGGCCAGCGCGTCGCGGTTGGCCATCAGGTAGCTGGCGAAGAAGACGCAGATCATCACCTTGACGAACTCGCCCGGCTGCACCGACATCGGGCCCAGGCTGATCCAGCGCTTGGCGCCGAACTGGTCCGCGCCGAAGAAGGCGGGCAGCACCAGCAGGACCATCGAGACGGCCATGCCGAGATAGGTGTAGCGCTGCAGCACCCGGTGGTGCTTGAGCAGGATCAGCACCGCGATCATCACCGCGACCCCGATGACCGTCCAGATGACCTGGTCGGGGGCGACCGGCAGCCCCTGGTAGTTGTCCGGGAAGCGGATCGCGTACGAGTGGTCGAGCCGGTCCATCAGTACCAGGCCGATGCCGCACAGCAGCACGGTGACGGGCAGGATGACCGGGTCGGCGTGGCGGGCGAAGCGGCGCACCGCCAGGTGGGCGGCGAGGGCCAGCGCGCCCAGGGCGAGGGCGTAGAACGGCAGGCCGGAAGGGATCTCCTCGGTCAGCGCCAGCCCGGCGGCGGCGTGGCCGAAGACGCCGATCAGCCAGGCGAAGGCCACGAGCACCAGCTCGGTGTTGCGGCGGTGGGCGACCCATCGCCGGATGTCCTGCATCGTGTCGCTCACGCCTGTTCTGCCCCCTGTCCGGCCCGGCCGGCGCCCGCCGCTGCGGCCCGCGGCGCCTGCCGCAATGTAGCAACACCGGGCTGGGACCGGGGACCCCGCCGGGGAGGGGACGGTTCCGGCGGGTTGCCGGCGGCGCAGCCCTCCCTCCTCCGGCCCGGCCGCCCGTGCCCGCCCGTGCTGACCGCACGCCCGTGCCTGGCTGTGCTGACCGCACGCCCGTGCCCGGCCGCCCGCCGCCCGGCCCCCGCGGGCTCGGTCAGTCGCGGGTGACCCGGATGCGGTGGCGGCCGTCCTCGTCCGCCGCCAGGACCTCGATGGTGATGCCGGTCCGGGGGTCGCGGAAGGTGTCGCCGGGGAGGTACGGCGCGTCGGTGAGCTCGGCGGTGACCTGCGGATCGGGCGCGGAGAGGCAGCCGGTGCTGCCGGGGGTGGCGTCCGCCACCCGGATCGGGCCCTCGCCGCTGCGTGCCCGGGTGTCGACCCGGCTGATCAGCACCCCGGACCGGCAGACCGCCCGGTCCAGCTCGCTGGGGGTGCGCACCTCGGCCACGGTCACCTGGTGCTCCCCGGTCGGCAGTGCCACCATCCGGACGCCGCCGGTGCCGTCGGCGCCCAGCGGGGTGAGGACGTGCTCGCTGCTGCCGGTGCCGGTGACGCAGGCCACCTGGACCGGGGCGAGCCAGCCCAGCTTCCACTTGTGCCAGGCCAGCAGGTCGTTGCTGGGGCCCCAGTCCTGTTCCATGACGTCCCAGTGGCCGGTGAGCAGCGGGGGCACGCCGGAGCCGGTCCAGTACAGGTCGGGCAGGCCGAAGGCGTGGCCGTTCTCGTGCACCAGCACCCGGTGCGGGGACTCGCCGGGCTGGCGGGACCAGATGAAGCTGACGTTGCGCAGCGGCCCGGTGGGGGTGTCCACCAGCGGGCGGCCGGCGAAGGACACGGACAGCACCTGCTCCAGGGCGTGGGGCCCGGCATTGGGTGTGGCCAGCACGTTGACCAGGTCGTACGCGGAAAAGTCCACGCGGTCGCCGAGGGCGGAAACAATTTCGCGCATCAGCCGGTTGTACCCACCGGAATCCTCGGGGTGCCAGCCGACGCCGCGGTCGATGCCGTAGGCCTCGAAGGGCTGGGACATCCGGAGCCAGTGGTGCACCGGGTCGGGGCGGTAGCGGAGCTTCCCGTAGGAGCTGGTGGCGAGGTACTCGCTGGTCTCGGGGAAGAACTCGGCGAAGCGTTCCTCGGTGGGCGTCTCCGCCTCGGAGCCGGGGAAGTCGATGAAAACAGTGAGCGCGGTGACCGTGCCGCGGCTGGGCGCGTAGCCGTCCGGGGTGGGTATTCCGGTGCCCAGGCCCTGGTGCGGGGACGAGGGAGTGCAGCCGGGCACGGCGGCGGATGAGGCGAGGCCGGAGCCGTCCGGGCGGGCGACGGCCGGGTCCGGCACGGTGAGGCTGGCGAAGACGAGGGCGAGCGAGCCGCCGAGCGCGGTGAGCGCCCGGCGGCCGGGTATCAGCCCTGGTATCAGCGGGCTGAGCACCGGTCTGCGCGGCGGCCTGCGTATCGGCGTCCGTATCGGTGTCGGCATCGTCGGCACCGCCCTCCTCGATGGCGCGGCCCCGGGGGCCGGGGAGGACCACTGTGTGCCGTGGCACCGGGCGGCGCCGCCCGGATCAGCCGTTCGGGTGAGGGGCGGACCGGCAACCTTTCCGCGGTCCGGTTCGTCTGAACGGATGAGGGGGGTGATGGTTGTGCAGTGCGCAATCGCTCACCTGCGGAATGTAAGCCGCGCAGTGTACCGCATCACAGGAAAAAGATGCGGCACTTGGGAATCATGTCCGGATTCTCGGCGTTGTTTCGTTACGGACGGCGCACCGGGGGCGACCCGAGGGGGTGTCGTCGGAGGCCGGGGCAGCCGCCCGGGTGAACCGCAGCCGTCCATGACTCGTGCGTCAAGCCGTATGACTCGCAAGGGAGCACGCGTATGACTATCCAGGCCGTCGTCCGCCGTGAGGACTCCGTCACCGAAGGCGGAGCTACGGAGCGGGCACGCGTCGGCACGGAAGGTGACGCCATCGAGCGTGACCTGGTGGGGATGTATCTCGACGAGATCGCCCGCACTCCGCTGCTGGACGCGGCACGGGAGGTCGAGCTGTCTCTCGCGATCGAGGCCGGGCTGTACGCGCAGCGCATCCTGGACGGCGACGAGCGTCCCGCCGAGGGCGGTGCCGTGGCGTCGGCGAGCCGGGAGGAGCTGGCCGCGATAGTCCGCGAGGGGGAGCGGGCCAAGGATCTGTTCATCCGGTCCAACCTGCGGCTGGTCGTGGCCGTGGCCCGGCGCTACCCGCGCAGCGGGCTGCCTCTGCTGGATCTGATCCAGGAGGGCAATGCCGGTCTGGTCCGGGCCGTGGAGAAGTTCGACTACACCAAGGGTTTCAAGTTCTCCACCTATGCCACCTGGTGGATCCGGCAGGCGATCACCCGCTCCATCGCGGACCAGGCGCGCACCATCCGGCTGCCGGTGCATCTGGTGGAGGAGCTCGGCCGGGTGCGCCGGGTGCAGCGGGAGTTCAACCGTGAGCACGGCCGGGAGCCGGAGCCCGCGGAGATCGCCGCCGAGCTGGGCGCCAGTGCCGAGCGGGTGCAGGACGTGCTGGACTGGGCGCGGGATCCGGTCAGCCTGAACATGTCGGTGGACGACGAGGGTGAGACGCAGTTCGGCGATCTGCTGGAGGACACCTCCTCGGCCTCGCCCGAGCAGTCGGTGATGGTCACCCTGCGCCGGGAGGGCCTGGAGGACCTGATCGGCCGGCTGGACGAGCGCACCGCGTCCATCATCCGCGCCCGGTATGGCATGGAGGACGGCCGGGAGCGGACGCTGACCGAGGTCGGCAAGCAGCACGGGCTGACCCGTGAGCGGATCCGGCAGATCGAGAAGCACGCGCTGCTGGAGCTGAAGAAGATGGCCAACGCCTCCGGTTTCGACGCGGCCGCCTGATGGGCGGGGCCGCGGCGGCCGATCGGAGAGGAAAGCACGGCGGGCCGGCCCCGGGGAAACCCGGGGCCGGCCCGCCGTTGTCGTGCCCGGGTGCGGGTGTCGTGCCCGGGTGGGTGCGCGTGGGGCGGGGGTGCGGGGGCGGGTGTGCCCGTGCGTTCTTGTTCTGACATGTGAGCGAGGTCACCCTCCCGCGAGAAATAACTGGGGACTGCCTCCCCGTTTGGGCTACTGTCGCAACTGAACCGGGGAAAGAATCCCCGGTTCCGGGGGTCTCACGGCCCTCGCTCGAACACCTGTTGTCAGTGGCTTCCGGTAGACAGATACCGGCCCGGCTCAGGAAGGGCAGTGGCGGCACCGGCGGAACGCCTTCCGCCGGGCAGCGAGCGCGAGCACACGCAGCCAGGAGGCACCATGACGCGGCTGAGCGAAACCGGCACCCCCGCCGGTACCGGCACGACCGGTCACCGGCCGCGTGCCGATGCCGTGCGCAACCGCGAGCGGATCGTCGAAGCCGCCCGCGAGGTGCTCGGCGAGCAGGGCGCCGAGGCGGCGCTGGACGAGATCGCCCGCCGCGCCGGCGTGGGCAACGCCACCCTCTACCGGCACTTCCCCGACCGCGCATCGCTGGTCGGCGCAGTGATGTGCACCGTCACCGAGCGGATCACCGCGCGCGCCCAGGCCGCGCTGGACGAGGAGCACGACGCCTTCCACGCCCTCGGCCAGATCCTGCTCGCCTCCATCGACGAGCGGGTCGGCGCCATGTGCACCCTGCTGCCCGACGGCCGGGGCCGGGAGGACAAGGCCCTGACGGAGGCCACCGCCCGCCTGCAGGCCGTGATGGAGCGGCTGGTCGAGCGGGCCCGGCGGTCCGGGCAGCTCCGGGACGACATCGCCGCCGGTGATCTGCTGATCGCCACCGGGCGGCTCACCCGCCCGCTGCCGGGGCCCTCCGCCTGTTCCTGGAGCGAGGAGCAGGCCCGCCGCCATCTGCTGATCTTCCTGGACGGGCTGCGCGCCCCGGGCCGCTCCGTGCTGCCGGGCCGCGCCACCGGTCTGGGCGAGCTGTGGGACCGGCCATGAACCGTTCGCCCTGATATCCGCGTACCGCCGGGCGAGGCGGCGGCCAGTGCCGCCCGGCCCCGCCCGCGGTCTTCTCCCCGCCGCGCGGCCCCGTCCGGGGCCGCGCATCAGCAGTCCCCGCACCGCATCACCCGGGTGTGCCGTCGCCTGCCCGGTCCTTTCCGCTCACAGCACCACCAGCTGCCTGTCCACTGATCCGCCCGAGCGGATCGACCCACGCTGCGAGGAACCCCGCATGTCAGAGAAGTCCGCCTCCTCCGCCACGCTGCCCGGCGAGGGCTCCCCCGGTGACCCGTCACCCCCCGGAGCCGATCCACGCCGGTGGCGGGCGCTGTTCTTCATCGCGCTCGCCCAGCTGATGGTGGTGCTGGACGCCACCATCGTGAACATCGCCCTGCCCTCCGCCCAGATCGACCTCGGCATCTCCGACGGCAACCGGGAATGGGTGATCACCGCCTACTCCCTGGCCTTCGGCGCCCTGCTGCTGTTCGGCGGCCGGATAGCCGACATGTGGGGCCGCAACCGCACCTTCATCGTCGGCCTGATCGGCTTCGCCGCCGCCTCCGCGCTCGGCGGCGCCGCCGTCAACTCCGGAATGCTGTTCGGCTCCCGTGCCCTCCAGGGCGTCTTCGGCGCCCTGCTGGCCCCGGCCTCCCTGTCGCTGCTGTCGGTCCTCTTCACCGACATGCGGGAACGCGCCAAGGCGTTCGGCATCTACGGCGCCATCGCCGGCGGCGGCGCGGCCATCGGCCTGCTGCTCGGCGGCGTGCTCACCGAGTACCTGGACTGGCGCTGGACGTTCTACGTCAACATCCCCTTCGCCGCCATCGCCGCGGCCGGGGCCCTGGCGCTGATCCGCGAGCCCGCGGGGGCCCGCAACCGCTCCTCGCTGGACATCCCCGGTGTGGTGCTCTCCTCCCTCGGGCTGGCCGCCCTGGTCTACGGCTTCAGCCGCGCCTCCGAGGCGGGCTGGGGCGACGGGCTGACGATCGGCATGTTCGTGGCCACCGGTCTGCTGCTGCTGGCCTTCCTGGCGGTCGAGTCCCGGGTCCGGGCGCCGCTGCTGCCGCTGCGCGTGGTGGCCGACCGCAACCGCGGCGGGGCGTACCTCACCCTGGGCATCGCGATCATCTCCATGTTCGGCCTGTTCCTGTTCCTGACCTTCTACCTCCAGGTCGTCCTGGACTACTCACCGCTGCTCACCGGTGTGGCGTTCCTGCCCATGGTGGCGGGCATGATCACCGGCTCCACCCAGATCGGCGCCCGGCTGATGGTCAGGGTCCCGCCGCGGGTGCTGATGGCGCCGGGCTTCCTGGTGGCCTCGCTCGGCATGCTGCTGCTCACCCAGCTCAGCCTGGACAGCTCCTACTGGACCGTGGTGATGCCCGCGCAGATCCTGCTGGGCCTGGGCATGGGCACCGCGTTCATGCCGGCCACCATCCTGGCCACCGAGCGGGTCGCGCCCACCGACTCGGGCATCGCCTCCGCCATGGTCAACACCTCGCAGCAGGTGGGCGGCGCCATCGGCACCGCCCTGCTGAACACCATCGCGGCCAGCGCCACCACCGCGTACCTCACCTCGCACGCGGCGGATGCCACTTCCGATCCCGCGCAGCAGCTGCTCCAGATGGAGGGCCTGGTGCACGGCTTCACCACCGCGATCTGGTGGGCCTTCGGCATTCTGCTGCTGGCCGCGGCCCTGGCCGGGGTGCTGATCAACAGCCGTGGCCCGGCCTCCCAGAAGCCCGGTGCCGGCAGCGGACCAGGCACCGGCACCGGCTCCGGGACCGGCTCCGGTACCGGCGAGGAGGGAACCGGCGAACCGCAGGACGTCGTCCCCGCCTTCGCCCACTGACGGCCCGCCGGCCCGCCGGCCCGCCGGCCCGTCCGCCCGTCCGCCCGTCGGTCCGCCGGGCCCTCGGGCCCGCCTCCGCACAACCGTCCGACTCCGACCGGCCCCGCGGCCTCCGCCGCGGGGCCGGTCCCGTGCCCGCACCGCGGGCCGCGGCGGGGCAGGTGCGGCTCAGGCGGCTCAGGGGCCGTAGAGGTCGCGGTAGGCGGGGAAACGGCCGGCGGGGGTGGTGACCGGCTCCGCGGCCCGCACGGCCCGCACCACCGCCCGGGTCAGCACCTCCGCGCCCGCCGCCAGGATCTCGTTCACCGCCACGGCGGCGGGCTCCTCCGCCGGGAGCGGACGGGCCCCGGTGGCCAGGGCGAACACCGTGTCGCCGTCGGTCAGCAGATGCACCGGACGGATCGCGCGGGCCAGCCCGTCATGGGCCGTGCCCGCCAGCTTCTGCGCCTGCGGCCGGGACAGCGCCGCGTCCGTGGCCACCACCGCCAGCGTGGTGTTGAGCGGCCCGCCGGGCACCGTGCCCGGCGCCGGCCGTTCCGCCGTCGCCCGCCCGGCCTCGGCCAGCCGGCGCAGCGCCGCCGCGTGCACCTCGGGCGGGGGCAACCGCCCCGGCTCGCCGTACAGCGCTCCCGTGTCCGGATCCAGCACCGAGCCGGAGGCGTTGACCGCCACCAGCGCGCCGACCGTGGCGCCGGAGGCCAGCCGCAGGCCCGCGGTGCCGATGCCGCCCTTGAGCACCCCGGCCACCGCGCCCGTGCCGGCCCCGACATTGCCCTCCAGCACCGTGCCGCCGCCCTCGGCCAGGGCCGTCTGCGCCGCGGCCCGCCCCAGCGCGGCATCCGGCCGGGCCCGCCAGTCGCCGCCCCGGCCCAGATCGAACAGCACCGCCGCCGGGACCACGGGCACCACCTGGCCCGGCTCCGGGCCCACCGGGTAGCCCCGCCCGCGCTCCTCCAGCCAGGCCATCACCCCGTCAGCCGCGGCCAGCCCGAAGGCGCTGCCCCCGGCCAGCACCACGGCGTCGATCCGTTCCACCAGATTGCGCGGATCCAGGGCGTCGGTCTCCCGGGTGCCCGGGCCGCCGCCGCGCACGTCCACCGCCGCCACCGCACCGCCCTCGGGCGCCAGCACCACCGTCACCCCGGTCAGCCAGCCCTCGCCGGTCCGCTGCGCATGTCCCACGCGCAGCCCCGCCACGTCGGTGATCGCATCCCGCATGTCTCATCCCTACCACGGGCCGCGACCGGGCCGGGGAAGTCCTGTCAACACCGCGCCCACCGGCGTGTTTATCGAACGTCGACGGCGGTCGGCCAGGCTGTCCGCATGTCGCTCGACCACACGGGGAAGCGGCCCGGCGCGCCGGGCCGTGAGAGGGAGCCGGGCACCGCCCCGGCCGATGTCCTGACCCATGTCCAGCTGCTCGACCAGGGAAAGCGTGCGGCCTCGCTCCTGGCCGGACTGGGCGTGCGGCCGGGGGACCGGGTGGCGGTGGCCCTGCCCATGTGTCTGGAGTCGCTGGTGATCACGCTCGCGTGCGTGCGGATGGGCGCGCTCCGGGTCGGCCTGTCGCCGGGGGACGGCAGCGGCCTGGTGCGCCACCGGATCCGCTCGTCGGGGGCGCGGGTGGTGATCGCCGCCGACAGCTTCCGGCACGAGGGCGTCGTGCTGCCGGTCAAGGCCGTGCTGGAGCGCGCCCTGGCCGGCAGCACCCAGGTGGAGACCCTGCTGGTGGTGCAGCTCCTGGCCCGCCCCGTGCCCTGGACGCCCGGCCGTGACCTGTGGTGGCACGAGGCCCTGGCCGCCGCGGACGCCCCCGGCCACGACGGCCCGTCCGGGCCGGACCCGTACCCTGAGGACATGAACCACGACACCCCGGCACCGCTGTGGCGCGTGGCCGGAGACGGGGAGACCGGAGACGGGGAGGGCGGAGACGGGGCGGACCGTCCGCCGGCACCGCCCGTCTCGCTGGTCTTCGACGACCCGCTGGCCGGGCCGTCGCCCGACGACAGCGAACTCGGCTGGGGGGAGCGCCCCGCCCCGGACGGCGAGGCCGCCGGTGACCTCGCCCGCTTCCTGGACGAGAAGCCCCCGCACCACCTCTGAGCCACCGCCCCGGCGACGGCCCCGGCGCGCGGGCCGCCCGGCCCGTCAGCTCCCGGAGCGCGGCGGGGCCACCGTCCTGCCCGAGCCGTTCCCTGAGGCGTCGCCCGCCGCGTCCGGCCCCTCACCGGCCGCCGCCGGGACCGGGGCCCCGGTACGCCGGGCGACCAGCTCGTCGCGGATCTCGGTGAGGATGTCCAGCTCCGTCTTGGCCGCCGGCGACTCCTCCTGCGGCTTGCGGGCGTCCAGCCGGGCCTTCAGCCGGGTCATGGGCAGGATCATCAGGAAGTAGACCACGGCCGCGGTGAGCAGGAAGGTCAGGCCGGCACTGATCACGCTTCCCCAGCGGATCAGGATGCCGACCGTCTCGCCGTCCACGGTCTCGCAGGGACCCTTCAGGCAGGAGGTGTACACCTCCAGATCCTGTGTGCCGAACGCACCGATGAGCGGGTTGATCATGCCCTCGACGACCGTGTTCACCACCTTGGTGAAGGCCGCCCCGATGACCACGGCAACGGCCAGATCGACCACGTTGCCGCGCATGATGAAGTCCCTGAACCCGTGCAGGACGTTCTGCTTGTCGCTCACCCGACTGCCTTTCCGCTGCTTGCGCATTCGTGCTGGTGATGGTGGTGGTGTGGTGATGACGGGAGTGCTCCCGGAGTCCGGCCGGCGCGGCCGGACGCGGGGCGCTCCCGCCAACGGGCAACGAGCGGCTCACCATCGCGTCACCGCCAGACGCGAATCCGCTGCCGCGGCGGCGAGTTCGGCCGCGGTGGCCGGCGGCACGGCCAGCACCACCAGGGCTCCCCGGCCGGCATCGCCCGGGGCACCAGTCTCCACATCGCCGGGCACCTCGGCCACCTCCACCCGGTGGGCCACCCGGCGGGCGGCCGGGGCCGGGTCCTCGCCGGGCAGGGGCGGGCGGGTGGCGAGGACGTCGACGCGGTCGCCGGGGGAGAGCAGCCGGGCCACGCCCGGATCGGCGATCCGGACCGGCGCCGCGACCAGCCCGCCGGGCGTCCCCTCCCCGGGCGCCGGCCGTCCGGGCCCGGCGGGCCCCGGCTGAGACGAGGAAGGGGACGAGGACGGGGACGAGGGCGGCGAGGACGAGGAGGGGGAGGCCGAGGGCGAGGAGCGCCGCTGCCCGGGGCGGCCCGGGGGCGGCGGCGCACCGCCCGCCGCCGG
>NZ_WTLH01000150.1 GCF_011421595.1 Streptomyces sp. YIM 98790
GCGGCCCGCCCGCGCCCCGGCCGCGGCGCGCTGTGCGGGCCGCTGTCCCGCCGGGTGGTACCGCGTCCGCGGGCTCAGCTGACGCGCTGGGCGCCGCGGAGCGCCTCGGCCAGCGCCTCCAGCAGCGGGGCGCAGCCGGCGTAGGAGTAGCGCGGCTCGGTGGTCCACTCGATGACCTGTCCGGCCTCGACCGCCGGCAGCCGGGTCCAGGTGGGCTTGTCGGCCAGGTCGGCGGGCTGGAGGGCGCTGCTGCGGTTGTCCAGCATGATCAGGTCGGTCTGGTACTTGTCGGCGTTCTCCCAGCTCAGGCTCTCGTAGAAGCCGCCCTCGACATTGTCGGGGGTGATGATCTCCACGCCCAGCTCCTTGAAGTACGCCAGGTCGGCGGAGGCGGCGGGGTCGGAGGCGTAGAACAGGTCCGGGTCGCCGGAGCAGGCCAGCACGGTCAGGCCCCCGCTGTCCCGGGCGGCCTGCCGGAGCGATTCCGCGGCCTCCTCGAACCGGGTCCTCGCCTCGGTGTTCTGCCGGGCCGTCAGGTCGGCGCCGAGGCTCGCGGCCAGTTCGGCGGTGCGTTCGATGGCGCTGAGCAGGGTGGTGGAGGGCAGGGCGGCCGGGGCCACGGCGATGCCGACGGTCGGGGCGAGGCCGCCGATGGTCTCGGCGCTCTCCTCCGGCACGTACCAGAGGCCGTTCTCCACGAACATGTTGGTGACCAGCAGGTCGGGGGCGAGCTGGGCGTACTTCTCGACGTTGAACTCGCCCCAGGCATTGCCCAGGATGGTCAGCTTGTCGACATTCAGCTCGCCGGCCTGGACGTCGGGGTCGCCGCTGTCGGTGACCGTCGGGCCGAAGACGCCGACGCAGTGCACGCCGTAGTCGTACAGCGCGGCCGCGGTGCCGACGAAGGCCACGATGTTCTCGGGGGTCTTGTCCAGTTCGACGGTGGTGTTGCGGTCGTCGGTGAAACTCCAGGAGCCCGAGCCCTCGGTGCCGCCGGTGTCCTTGCCGCTGCCGCTGCTGCTGCCGGTGCCGGCGGATCCGGAGCCGCTGCCGCACGCGGCGAGCAGAGCGCCGGCGCCCAGGGCCCCTCCGGTGGCGAGCAGGGAACGCCGGGTCGGTGTGGTGCGGGATGTGGTCATGACGCGCTCGGACCTCTCAGTGAAGCTCTGGGGATAGGTTAGGCTAACCTCATCACATGCGTGAAGGTTGCAGCGTCAGGACCCCGGCGTGACGGCGGCCGCCGTCGAAGCCCCGCAGGCGAAGGACACGGACCCGCACGGCGGCGGGCCGGACGGGCCGTCCGGCCCGCCGCCGTGCACCCGCCGTCCGCTGACCCGGGCCGGCGGCCTGCTCCTCTCCGTCCTGCTGCTGATGCTGGTGACCGCCGCCAGCATCGCGCTGGGCGCCAAGTCCATCCCGCCCGGCGAGGTATGGAACTCCCTGGTCCGTCCCACCGGCAGCGACATCGACGTGGTGGTGCGCGAACTGCGTGTGCCGCGCACCCTGCTCGGACTGCTGGCCGGCTCCGCTCTCGGCCTGGCCGGCGCCCTGATGCAGGCGCTCACCCGCAACCCGCTGGCCGAGCCCGGCCTGCTCGGTGTCAACGCCGGAGCCGCGGCCGCCGTGGTGTCCGCCATGGCCTTCCTGGGCATCGGCTCCTTCCACGGCTACGTCTGGTTCGCCTTCCTGGGCGCCGCCGCCGTCTCCGTGCTGGTCTACGCGCTGGCCGGCACCCGCTCGGCCACGCCCGTCCGGCTGGCCCTGGCCGGTACCGCGGTGACCGCCGCCCTCTACGGCTATGTCAACGCCGCCATCCTGCTGGACACCGCCGCCCTGGACCGGATGCGGTTCTGGACCGTCGGCTCGCTGGCCTCCGCCCGCATGGACACCATCGTCCAGGTCCTGCCCTTCCTCGTCGCCGGCTTCGTCCTGGCGGCACTGCTCGCCCGGCCGCTCAACGCGGTGGCGCTGGGCGACGACACCGCCCGCGCGCTGGGCGCCCGGCTCGGCAACACCCGGATCGCCACCATGACCGCGGTGACCCTGCTCTGCGGCGCGGCCACCGCCGCCTGCGGTCCCGTCGTCTTCGTCGGCCTGATCGTGCCGCACCTGGTGCGCAGCATCACCGGGCCGGACATGCGCTGGATCCTGCCGTACGCCTTCGTGCTCGCGCCGGTGCTGCTGCTCGGCGCGGACGTGACCGGGCGGCTGGTCGCCGCGCCCTCCGAGCTCCAGGTCGGCGTGGTCACCGCGGTGGTCGGCGGTCCGGTCTTCATCGGCCTGGTGCGCCGCCGAAGGATGGTGCAGCTGTGATCCGTACGGTCCGCCGGCACCGCCGGCACCACCGCGGCACGGCGCCCCGGTCCGCCGTGCTGCGCACGCCCGGGGGCCTCTCGGTGCGCGTCGCACCGCGCAGCGCCGTCGTGCTGCTGCTGCTCACCTCGAACGCGCTGGCCGTCGGTGTGCTGCTGGTCGGTACCGGTGACTATCCGCTGGGGCCGGCGGAGGTGCTGCGCACCCTGGCCGGGCACGGCAGCGCGGCCGAGGAGTTCATCGTGCGGGACCTGCGGCTGCCGCGGCTGCTGGTCGCCCTGCTGGTGGGGGTGGCCCTGGGCCTGGCCGGTGCCGTGTTCCAGGCCGTTTCCCGCAACCCGCTGGGCAGCCCGGACATCATCGGCTTCACCGAGGGCACGGCCGCGGGCGCGCTGGTGGCGATCGTGCTGCTGCAGGGCAGCAGCGCGGTGGTGGCGGTGGGCGCGGTCGGCGGTGGCGTGCTCACCGGGCTCGCGGTCTATCTGCTGGCCTGGCGGCGCGGCATCCACGGTTACCGGCTGGTCCTGGTCGGCATCGGAGCCGCGGCGCTGCTCGGCGGCGTGCGTCACTACCTCCTCACCCAGGCCGACCTGGTGGACGCGGCCCGGGCGGTGATCTGGATGACCGGCTCCCTGGAGGGGCGCGACTGGTCGCAGGTCTGGCCGCTGCTGGCCGCCTGCGCCGTACTGGTCCCGGTGGTGCTGAGCCAGGGCCGCCCGCTGAGGATGCTGGAAATGGGCGACGACGCGGCCCGGTCCCTGGGCGTGGCCGCCGAACGCACCCGCGTGGTGGTGATGGGCGGGGCCGTGCTGCTGACCGCCGCGGCCACCGCGGCGGCCGGGCCGATCGCCTTCGTCGCGCTCACCGCACCCCAGCTGGCCCGTCGGCTGACCAGGGCGGACGGTCCCCAGCTGCTGCCCGCGGCGGCCATGGGGGCGCTGCTGATGGTGGCCGCGGACCTGGCCGCGCAGCATGCCTTCGGCGAACGGCGGCTGCCGGTGGGCGTGCTCACCGGCGTGCTCGGCGGCGGCTACCTGCTGTGGCTGCTGTGGACCGAGCGCCGGGCGGGACGCGTATGAACCCGGCACGGCCCGCCTTCGCGCCCCGCGGCCCCGGCGCGCTGCCGCGGCCCGGAGACGGCCCCGCAACAGGCAGAGACCGGCAGGACAGGAGCACGACCATGAACACCGATTCGTCGGCCGGGCAGAGCCGGCTGCGCGCCGAGTGCGTCACACTCGCCTACGACCGGCGGGTCATCGCCGAGGAGTTGTCGGTGGCCGTCCCCGACCGGTCCTTCACCGTGGTGGTCGGCCCCAACGCCTGCGGCAAGTCCACCCTGCTGCGCGCCCTGGCCCGGATGCTGCGGCCCACCCGGGGCGCGGTGCTGCTGGACGGCCAGGAGATCTCCGCCCGGCCGGCCCGGCAGGTGGCCCGGACCCTGGGTCTGCTGCCGCAGAGCGCCACCGCGCCGGACGGCATCACCGTGGCCGATCTGGTGGCCCGCGGGCGCTACCCCCACCAGGGGCTGCTGCGCCAGTGGTCGCGCGAGGACGAGCGGGTGGTGCAGGAGGCCATGGCCGGCACCGGGGTGCGGGACCTGGCGGACCGTTATGTGGACGAACTCTCCGGCGGGCAGCGCCAGCGGGTCTGGATCGCCATGGCGCTGGCTCAGCAGACGCCGCTGCTGCTGCTGGACGAGCCGACCACCTACCTGGACATCGCCCACCAGATCGAGGTGCTGGACCTGTGCGCCCGGCTGCACGAGGAGGGCCGCACCCTGGTCGCGGTGCTGCACGACCTCAATCAGGCGGCCCGCTACGCCACGCATCTGATCGCGCTGCGGGACGGGCGGCTGGTCGCCCAGGGCAGACCGGGCGAGGTGATCACCGCCGAGCTGGTGGAGGAGGTCTTCCGCCTGCCCTGCCGGGTGATCGACGACCCGGAGACGGGCACCCCGCTGGTGATCCCGGCGGCGCGGCGCCGCGGGGGGTCACTCACCGGCTGAGGCGGCCGGACGGGGTAGCGTCGGGGGCATGGACCAGCCCGTTCGCCCCGGGACCGAGCACCGCCCGGACGCCGCTCCGGAGCCCGCCCGGGAGCCCGTGCCCGAGCCCGTGCCCGTGCCCGAGTCCGTGCCCGAGTCCGTGCCCGAGTCCGAGTCCGCGCCGGACAGCGCACCGGGTGGCGCTCCGGACGCCGTGCCGGAGACGGCGGGAGAGGAAGGGCCGGGCGGGACGGCGGAGCCGGCGGACGCAGCCGTGGAGGAGGACGAGGAGGACGAGGAACGGGCCGACGCGCCGCGCCCGCTGGGGATCACCGTGCAGCCCACCGGACACCGCGCTGTGGACGCCCGGCTGGACCGGCTGGCCGCCGCCGACGACCTCCCGGTGCCGGCCCACCTGGAGGTGTACGAGGATGTACACCGCGGCCTGCGGGACACGCTGACCGCGCTCGACCAGCCGCAGCCGCCCGGACCGCCGGCCCCCGGCCCGCGCCCCGGCGGCCCCGGGAGGCACCCTCACGACCCCAGGAGCTGAACCGTCCGTGGCAGCAGCGACCCGCCGCCGGCTCGCCCGGCTCGACGCCGAACTGGTCCGCCGCAAGCTGGCCCGTTCCCGGGAGCACGCCCGCGCCCTGATCGAGGGCGGCCGGGTCAGCGTCGACGGAGTGACCGCCGCCAAGCCCGCCACCCAGGTCGCCACCGGCGCCGCCGTACTCGTCCGGGAGGACGGCGGCGACCCCGGCTACGTCTCCCGCGGCGGCCACAAACTGGCCGGTGCGCTGGCCGCCTTCACCCCGCGCGGCCTGACCGTGGCCGGCCGCCGCGCGCTCGATGCCGGTGCCTCCACCGGCGGCTTCACCGATGTCCTGCTGCGGGCCGGCGCCGCCCGGGTGATCGCCGTGGACGTCGGCTACGGCCAGCTCGCCTGGTCCCTGCGGGCCGACGAGCGGGTGGTGGTCAGGGACCGCACCAACGTCCGCGACCTCACCCCGGAGGACCTCGGCGGCGAACCCGTCGACCTGGTGGTCGGCGATCTCTCCTTCATCCCGCTCGGACTGGTGCTGCCCGCGCTGAGGCGCTGTGCCGCTCCCGGCGCCGATCTGGTACTGATGGTCAAGCCACAGTTCGAGGTCGGCAGAGAACGGCTCGGCAGCGGCGGCGTGGTCCGCAGTCCGGAACTCCGCGCCGAGGCCGTCCGCACGGTCGCCGGCCAGGCCGCCGGACTGGGCCTGGGCGTGCTCGGCGTCACCGCCAGCCCGCTGCCCGGACCATCGGGCAATGTCGAGTACTTCCTGTGGCTCCGGGCCGGGGCACCACCGCTCGACCCGGAGGAGGTCGACCGCGCCGTGACGGAGGGACCGCAGTGACCAGTGGCAGTACCGACGGGAGCGTCCTCGCCCCGCGCACCGTCTTCCTGCTCGCCCACACCGGACGGCCGGCCGCCGTCCGCAGCGCCGAACTCGTGGTGCGCGGACTGCTGGCACACGGCATCGGGGTGCGGGTGCTGGCCGACGAGGCCGAGGACCTGCCCCTGCCCGACGAGGTCGAGCAGGTCGAGGCCAAGCCGGACGTGGTGGAGGGCTGCGAACTCCTGGTGGTGCTCGGCGGCGACGGCACCCTGCTGCGCGGCGCCGAGTTCGCCCGTGCCTCCGGGGTGCCCATGCTCGGCGTCAACCTCGGCCGGGTCGGATTCCTCGCCGAGGCCGAGCGGGACGACCTGGACCAGGTGGTGGTCCGGGTGGTCCGCCGCGACTACGTGGTCGAGGAGCGGATGACCCTGGACGTCCTGGTCTACAACGACGGCTCCACCACCGGGCCCCCGGTGTACCGTGACTGGGCGCTCAACGAGGCCACCGTGGAGAAGGCCGCCCGGGAACGCATGCTCGAAGTGGTCACCGAGGTGGACGGCCGCCCGGTCTCCCGCTACGGCTGCGACGGCATCGTCTGCGCCACGCCCACCGGCTCCACCGCCTACGCCTTCTCGGCCGGCGGCCCGGTGGTCTGGCCCGAGGTGGAGGCGCTGCTGATGGTGCCGATCAGCGCCCATGCGCTCTTTGCCAAGCCGCTGGTCACCGCGCCGGACTCGGTGCTGGCGGTGGAGGTGCAGCCGGGCGGCCAGCACGGCGTGCTCTGGTGCGACGGGCGGCGCACCGTCATCCTGCCGGCCGGCGCGCGGGTGGAGGTGCGGCGCGGCGCCGTGCCGGTGCGGCTGGCCCGCCTGCACCAGGCGCCGTTCACCGACCGACTGGTGGCCAAGTTCGCGCTGCCCGTGGCCGGCTGGCGCGGCGCCGCCCGCTAGCGCCGGCCCGGCGCGGCACGCGTTCCGGGGAGGAGCGTCGCGCGCCGCCGTACGGACTGCGTATGGTCGTACCGTGCTGGAGGAGATGCGGATCAAGAACCTGGGCGTGATCGACGACGCCGTGGTGGAGCTGTCGTCCGGCTTCACCGCGGTGACCGGCGAGACCGGGGCAGGCAAGACCATGGTCGTCACCAGCCTGGGGCTGCTGTGCGGCGGGCGGGCCGACCCGGGCCTGGTCCGGGCCGGCACCACGGGCGCCGTCGTGGAGGGGCGGGTCAGCCTGCCGCCGCAGGCCCCGGCCGCGCGCCGGGCCGCCGAGGCGGGCGCCGAACTCGACGAGGGCGCGCTCATCCTCAGCCGCACCGTGTCCGCCGAGGGCCGTTCCCGGGCGCACGTCGGCGGCCGCTCCGCGCCCGTCGGGCTGCTGGCCGAGCTGGGCGAGGAGCTGGTGGCCGTGCACGGCCAGACCGACCAGCAGGGCCTGCTGCGCCCGGCCCGGCAGCGCGAGGCCCTGGACCGGTACGCCGGGGACGCGGTCGCCGGGCCGCTCGCCGCATACCGGGAGACCTACGAGCGGCTGCGTGCCGCGGCCGCCGAACTCACCGAGATCACCACCCGGGCCCGGGAGCGCGCCCGGGAGGCCGACCTGCTGCGCTTCGGCCTGGAGGAGATCGCCGCCGCCGAGCCGCGGCCGGGTGAGGACACCGAACTGGACGCCGAGGCCGAGCGGCTGGGCCACGCCGACGCGCTGGCCACCGCGGCATCGGCGGCGCACGCCGCGCTGGCCGGCGACCCGGCCGACCCGGAGGGCGTGGACGCCGGCACCCTGATCGCGGGTGCGCACCGGGCCCTGGAGGCGGTCCGCAGCCACGACCCGGCGCTGGCCGCGCTGGCCGACCGGCTGGCCGAGATCGCCATTCTGGTCACCGACGTGTCCGGAGACCTCGCCGGGTACGCCGACGACCTGGACGCCGACCCGCGGCGGCTGGCGGCGGTGGAGGAGCGCCGCGCGGTGCTCACCCACCTGACCCGCAAGTACGGGGAGAACATCGACGCGGTGCTGGCCTGGGCGGAGAAGGGCGCCGCCCGGCTCGCCGAACTCGACAGCGACGACGAGCGGATCGGTGAGCTCACCGCCGAGCACGAGGCGCTGCGCGGCCGGCTGGGCGAACTTGCCCAGGTTCTGAGCGAGGCCCGCACCGAGGCCGCCGGGCGGTTCGCCGAGGCGGTCACCGCCGAGCTGACCCAGCTGGCCATGCCGCACGCCCGCATCCGGGTGGCGGTGCGGCAGACCGAGGTGCCGGAGAGCTCCGTGGGCGGGGAGTGGGTGCGGCTCGCCGACGGCCGCACCGTGGCCTACGGGCCGCACGGCGCGGACGAGATCGAGCTGCTGCTCGCCCCGCATCCCGGGGCCCAGCCGCGGCCGATCGCCAAGGGTGCCTCCGGCGGCGAGCTGTCCCGGGTGATGCTGGCCATCGAGGTGGTCTTCGCGGGTGCCGCCCCCGTGCCGACCTATCTGTTCGACGAGGTGGACGCGGGTGTCGGCGGCAAGGCGGCGGTGGAGCTGGGCAGGCGGCTGGCCAAGCTGGCCGAGACCGCCCAGGTGGTCGTGGTGACGCATCTGCCGCAGGTGGCGGCCTTCGCGGACCGGCACCTGGTGGTGGAGAAGACCTCGGACGGGTCGGTGACCCGCAGCGGGGTGACCGTGGTGCACGGCGAGGGACGCATCCGTGAGCTGTCCCGGATGCTGGCCGGGCAGGAGGACTCCGCCCTGGCCCGGGCCCACGCCGAGGAGCTGCTGGCCACCGCCGCCCGTTCGCTGCCCGCGGCCCACGGCGGCGCCGGGGCGGAGCGGGAGCGGCGGGTGCAGCGGGAGCACGGCGGGGACCGGCCGGACCGGCCGCTCTGAGGGATTCCGGCGGGCCACCGCGGGGACCGGACCGGCGCGGGTGCGCGGGCAGATGCGCGCCGCACAGCAGGGCGGACATCGCTCGTTCGGGTGGTTTCGGCGGGTTGGTGGACGGGAAGCGCGCGGGGCGGCTGACCGGGGCGCGGGGGCGAACCGGCGAGCCGCGCCGAGGGGAGGGCGGGCGCGGAATCGTACGGCGCCGGCCGCATCATGGTGGAGCAGCCGCGACCAGGGGGCCACGGCCGATCGCCGGACGGACCCCGCGCGGCGGCGCCCGCGAGCGAACAGGAGCACGGCCGTGACCACCATCCCACTGCTGCCGCGCGGCCGTACCCGGCTGCACGTCGTCCAGTTGTTCAGCGGCGGGGGCACCGCGACCGGAGTCCACGTCCGGTCCCTGGCCGCCGGGCTGGCCGCCCGCGGCCTGCGGGTCACGGTCTGCGCGCCGCGGGCCGCCGAGCGGCGCTACCGCTTCGCCGAGACCGGCGCCCGGTTCTCCCCGCTTCCGCCCCTGGCCGGCCGCGACGCCGTCGCCCGGCTGCGCCAGGCCTGCGGCGACGCCGACCTGGTGCACGCCCACGGCCTGTGCGCCGGTGCGGTGGCCGCGCTCGCCGTGGCCCGCACCGACACCCCGCTGGTCGTCACCTGGCACACCCGGCCCGGCGGGCGGGGCGCGGCGGTCCGGGTCCGTCGGCTCACCGAACGCTGGGTGGCACGTGCCGCCTCCGTCGTCCTCGGCGCCACCTCCGACCTGGTGGAGCGGGCCCGGCTGCGCGGCGCCCGGGACGCCCGGCTGGCGCCGGTGGCGCTGCCCTCGCCGCGCAGCCCGGAGGAGCCGGACACCAGGCCGCGGGCGGGCGGAGCGGCCCCCTCGCCGTCCGCGCTCCGTGCCGAACTGGGCGCGGGAGAACGGCCGCTGCTGCTCGCCGTGGGACGCCTGGCCCCGCACCAGGGCCACGACACCCTGCTCACCGCCGCCCGCTCCTGGCGCGGCCTCGATCCGTGCCCGCTGCTGCTGATCGCCGGTGAGGGGCGGGACCGTGCGGCGCTCCAGGAGCGCATCGACCGCGAGGGGCTGCCGGTGCGGCTGCTCGGCAGCCGGCCCGATGTGCTGCGGCTGCTGGCCGAGGCGGACCTGGCCCTGGTGGCGGCCCGCTGGGAGGGCCGCTCGCTGATCGCCCAGGAGGCGCTGCGCAGCGGGGTGCCGCTGGTGGCCACCGCCGTCGGCGGGCTGCCGGAACTCGTGGGCGACGCGGCCGAACTGGTGCCCTACGGGGACGCCGGGGCGGTCGCGGAGGCGGTCACCGCGCTGCTGGCGGACCCGGCGCGGCGGGCCGAGATGGCCGCGGCGGGCCAGGCCCGCGCCGCCACCTGGCCCACCGAGGACAGCACCGTCGCCCAAGTGCTCAGCATCTACGACGAGATCACGCACCACCCGCGTTAGGCACCGCCGGGGGGCGGCACCGGGCGGGAGCACGGGCGCGCCGGGCCCCTTGGCCCTTCCTCGGACGCCGAGGCAAAGGCTGACGGGGCCTCACCGGTGCGCAGCCGCGCCGACGGGAGGCCTCAGCCGGTGGCGGGGCCTCAGCCGGTGGCGGGGCGGCGCCGGCTGAGGCCGACGGCCGCCCGGCGCCCGCCGCGCGTGACGTCAGCCACCGTAGGCGCCGGAGGCGGTCAGCCGCAGTGCCGTGTCGATCAGCGGCACGTGGCTGAACGCCTGCGGGAAGTTCCCCACCTGGCGCTTGAGCTTCGGGTCCCACTCCTCGGCCAGCAGCCCGACGTCGTTGCGCAGCGCCAGCAGCCGCTCGAACAGCCGCCGCGCCTCCTCCACCCGGCCGATCATCGCCAGGTCGTCGGCCAGCCAGAACGAGCAGGCCAGGAAGGCGCCTTCGTCGCCGCGCAGCCCGTCCACGCCCGGCTCGTCACCGGCCGTGGGGTAGCGCAGGATGAAGCCGTCCGGGGTGGACAGCTCCCGCTGGATGGCCTCCACCGTGCCGATCACCCGCTTGTCGTCCGGCGGCAGGAAGCCCATCTGCGGGATCAGCAGCAGCGAGGCGTCCAGCTCCTTGGAGCCGAAGGACTGGGTGAAGGTGTTGCGCTCCTTGTCGTAGCCGCGCTCGCACACGGTGCGGTGGATGTCGTCGCGCAGCTCCCGCCACCGGTCCAGCGGGCCGTCCACCTCGCCGGATTCGATCAGCTTCACCGCCCGGTCCACCGCCACCCAGGCCATCACCTTGGAGTGCACGAAGTGGCGGCGCGGGCCGCGCACCTCCCAGATGCCCTCGTCCGGCTCGTCCCAGTGGTCCTCCAGGTAGCGGATCAGCTTCAGCAGCAGCAGATTGGCGTGGTCGTTGCGGGCCAGACCGGTCATGTGCGCCAGGTGCAGCGCCTCGGTGACCTCGCCGTAGACGTCGAGCTGGAGCTGGCTGGCCGCGCCGTTGCCGATCCGCACCGGGCGGGAGTTCTCGTACCCGGGGAGCCAGTCCAGCTCGGTCTCGCCCAGCTCCCGCTCGCCCGCGATGCCGTACATGATCTGCAGGTTCTGCGGGTCGCCGGCGACCGCGCGGAGCAGCCACTCGCGCCAGGCGCGGGCCTCCTCCCGGTAGCCGGTGCGCAGCAGCGAGGACAGGGTGATCGCCGCGTCCCGCAGCCAGGTGTAGCGGTAGTCCCAGTTCCGGGAGCCGCCGATCTCCTCCGGCAGCGAGGTGGTGGGTGCCGCCACGATGCCGCCGGTGGGGGCGTAGGTCAGCGCCTTGAGGGTGATCAGGGAGCGGACCACGGCCTCCCGGTACGGGCCGTGGTAGTTGCACTGGCCGACCCAGTCGCGCCAGAACTCCTCGGTGGCGGACAGCGCCTCCTCGGCCTCGGCCACCGGCGGCGCGCCCTTGTGCGAGGGCTCCCAGCTGATGGCCATGCCGATCCGCTCGCCCGGGCCGACCGTGAAGTCGGAGTAGGTGGTCAGCTCCTCGCCGTAGGTGTCGGCCGGGGTGTCCAGCCACACCGAGTCGGGGCCGGCCACCGCGACCGTGCGCTCGCCGACCTTGTGCACCCACGGCACGACCCAGCCGAAGGAGAACCGCATCCGCAGCGCCGAGCGCATCGGCACCCGGCCGGACACGCCCTCGACGATCCGCACCAGCTGCGGGGCGCCGTCCCGGGGCGGCATGAAATCGGTCACCCGCACGGTGCCGCGGGGGGTGTCCCACTCCTGCTCCAGGATCAGTGAGTCACCCTTGTAACGGCGGCGTGTCGCCTGCGGCGGTTCGGCATCCCGTCCGTACGCCGGGCCCAGCCGCCAGAAACCGTGCTCCTCGGTACCCAGCAGTGCGGAGAAGACCGCATGGGAGTCGAACCGCGGCAGGCACAGCCAGTCGGCGGAGCCATCGCGGCCGACCAAAGCGGCGGTCTGCATGTCGCCGATAAGTGCGTAATCCTCGATGCGCCCTGCCACGAGCATCTCCAGTCGAACGGTGCCAGTGACCCCCAGGGGATGGGGGATTGTGGTCAATCTTGCTTGAGAGAGTCCGAGAAGAATACGCCCGCGTCATGTGCTTCGCGTGACGAATCTCGCACAGCGGACTGGTTCCGCGTGCCGGACGCCGCACACCTGCGGGTCCGCTCGGGTGAGCGCCGGACCGTCCCGCCGGAGAACCGGTGTTCGGCTCCCGGCGACCCGTATGACCAGGCGGTAACGGGTGTTTCCGGTGTGATCCGGCCGCCCGTCCGGACGTCCGCACGACCGGTCTCCCCCCAGTGTCGCTGATACGCTGGTAGCCCGTGGAGCGGAGGGACGCAAACCCCCGAACCGCAGCGACGGCGGATCCCCAGGGCTTGACCTGGAGCCGCTGGTATGCACAACACCTCGCGACCACGGGAGCCCCCTCTTGGCCATGCCGCCCAGGACCACGACGACCAAGCACATCTTCGTCACCGGAGGCGTCGCCTCTTCGCTCGGCAAGGGGCTCACCGCGTCCAGTCTGGGCGCACTGCTCAAGGCCCGCGGACTCCGGGTGACCATGCAGAAGCTGGATCCGTATCTGAACGTTGATCCCGGCACCATGAACCCCTTCCAGCACGGAGAGGTCTTCGTCACCAACGACGGGGCGGAGACCGATCTGGACATCGGACACTACGAGCGCTTCCTCGACGTGGACTTGGACGGCAGTGCCAATGTCACTACGGGCCAGGTGTACTCCACGGTGATCGCCAAGGAGCGGCGGGGAGAGTACCTCGGGGACACCGTGCAGGTCATCCCCCACATCACCAACGAGATCAAGAGCCGCATCCGGCGGATGGCCGGCTCGGACGTGGACGTGGTGATCACCGAGGTCGGGGGCACCGTGGGCGACATCGAGTCGCTGCCCTTCCTGGAGGCGGTCCGCCAGGTGCGGCACGAGGTGGGCCGGGACAACGTCTTTGTGGTGCACATCTCACTGCTGCCCTACATCGGTCCCTCGGGCGAGCTGAAGACCAAGCCCACGCAGCACTCGGTGGCCGCGCTGCGCAACATCGGCGTCCAGCCGGACGCCATCGTGCTGCGCGCCGACCGGGACGTCCCGGTGTCCATCAAGCGCAAGGTCTCCCTGATGTGCGACGTGGACGAGGCCGCCGTGGTCGCCGCCATCGACGCCAAGTCGATCTACGACATCCCCAAGGTGCTGCACGGCGAGGGCCTGGACGCCTATGTGGTGCGCCGGCTCGACCTGCCGTTCCGGGACGTGGACTGGACCCAGTGGGACGACCTGCTGCGCCGCGTGCACCACCCGGAGCACGAGGTGACCATCGCGCTGGTGGGCAAGTACATCGACCTGCCCGACGCCTACCTCTCGGTGACCGAGGCGCTGCGCGCCGGCGGCTTCGCCAACAGTGCCCGGGTCCGCATCAAGTGGGTCACCTCCGACGACTGCAAGACCCCGGCCGGGGCCCACGAGCAGCTCTCCGACGTGGACGCGGTCTGCGTGCCCGGCGGCTTCGGCGACCGGGGCGTGGAGGGCAAGATCTCGGCCATCACCTACGCCAGGGAGCGCCGGATCCCCCTGCTCGGGCTGTGCCTGGGCCTGCAGTGCATCGTGATCGAGGCGGCCCGCAACCTGGCCGGGGTGGACGGCGCCGGATCGACCGAGTTCGATCCCGCGGTGCCGCACCCGGTGATCTCCACCATGGCCGAGCAGCTCGACATCGTGGCCGGTGAGGGCGACATGGGCGGCACCATGCGGCTCGGCCTCTACCCGGCCAGGCTCGCCGAGGGCTCCATCGTCCGCGAGGTGTACGGCGGGGAGGCCTACGTGGAGGAGCGGCACCGGCACCGCTACGAGGTGAACAACGCCTACCGGAGCGAGCTGGAGCAGAAGGCCGGACTGGTCTTCTCCGGCACCTCCCCGGACAACAAGCTGGTCGAATACGTGGAGTACCCGCGCGAGACGCACCCCTACCTGGTCGCCACCCAGGCGCACCCGGAACTGCGCTCCCGCCCCACCCGTCCGCATCCGCTCTTCGCCGGCCTGGTGAAGGCCGCGATCGAGCGCCAGAGCACGCAGCAGGGAGCCTGACCATGGGTGAGCGGTTCCAGGACACGTACGACGAGTGGCCGGTGGTCTCCACGGCCACCCCGTACATGGGCGCCCGCACCGGGGTCCGCACCGACGAGGTGCGGATGCCGGACGGCGGGGTGATGCGCCGCGACTACCAGGTCCACCCGGGGTCGGTGGCCGTGGTGGCGCTCGACGAGCTGGACCGGGTCGCGGTGATCCGCCAGTACCGGCATCCGGTGCGGCGCCGGCTGTGGGAGATCCCGGCCGGCCTGCTGGACGTGCCCGGCGAGGACCCGCTGGAGGCGGCGCGCCGCGAGCTGTACGAGGAGGCGCACATCAAGGCCGGGGACTGGCGGGTCCTGACCGATGTGTTCACCACGCCCGGCGGCAGCGACGAGGCGATCCGGATCTATCTGGCCCGGCAGCTCTCGGCGGCGGAGGGCGAGCGCTTCGAGGTCTCCGAGGAGGAGGCCGACATGGAGCACGCCTGGGCGCCGCTGCACGAGCTCCTGCGCGGCATCCTCGCCGGTGAGCTGCAGAACAACTGTCTGGTGACGGGTGTGCTGGCGCTGCTGGCCGCCCGGGCCGGGGACGGTCTGGACGCGCTCCGCCCGGCCGGCAGCCCCTGGCCCGCCCGCCCCTTCTGAGGCCCGCGGGGCGGCCGGGACCGGCGGCCCGGCTCCCTGCGCCGGAAGCGGGCCGGCGTGATCCGCGCCGCGGGCCGATGACTCCC
>NZ_WTLH01000151.1 GCF_011421595.1 Streptomyces sp. YIM 98790
GTGCCGTCCGGCTCCCCGGCGGGCGCGTCGCCGCAGCGGCGCGGAGCCGGTGGCGGGGCGGAGACCGCGTCGCCCGCTGCCGGGGCGGGGATCGGCAGCGGGCCCCCGGGCCCGCCGGTGTCCGCGGTGTCCGGAGAGTCCGGCGGAGCGGAGGTGATGAGCAGCGCGGCCCGGCCGGCGTCGTGCTTGCGCAGCAGGCGGAGGGCTTCGACGGCGGTGTCCGGGCCGTCCACGGCCAGGGCGTCGGCCGCGGCGCCGAGCGCGGCGGCGACCGGGATCTCGTAGCCGGGTGCCACGGTGAGAAGTTCGGCGGCCGGGCCGAGCAGCCCGGAGAGCCGGTCGCGGGCCTGCAGCAGGGTGCCGGTGCCGTCCTTGCGGCGCAGGCCCATGGCCAGGGCGTCGTGCCGGGCGGAGACGGCGGCGCGTTCGCGCTCCGCGGTGGCCGCCGCCTCGCGGGTGCGGCTGAGGTCCGCCTCGGCCTCGGCGAGGGCGGCGCGGGCGGCCTCGTACTCGGCGTCCNCGCGTTCGCGCTCCGCGGTGGCCGCCGCCTCGCGGGTGCGGCTGAGGTCCGCCTCGGCCTCGGCGAGGGCGGCGCGGGCGGCCTCGTACTCGGCGTCCAGGTCCCGGCCCGGGCCCTCGGGGGATGCGGTGCCCTCCACCCGGTCGCGCAGCGCGGTGTACTCCGCCTCGGCCCGCTCGGCACGGCCGCGGGCCTCGTCGCGGGCGGCGGCCAGCCGGTCGATCTGGGTCTGGGCGGTGGCGGCCCGGCCGCGGGCCGCGGTGGCCCGGCCCTGGAGGCGGGCCAGGTGTTCGCGGCGGTCGGCCAGGGCGCGTGCGGCGTCCTTGAGCCGGCGTTCCTCCGTGGCCAGGTCGCGTTCCAGGGCGCCGCGGCGGGTGACGGCCTCGTCCAGCGCCTGCTCGGCGGCTTCCAGCGCGGCCTGGAGTTCTGCCTCCTGTTCCCGGATGCGGGCGGCCTCGCGCTCCATGTCCTCCGGGTCCCGGCCGCGCCGCTCCTCCGGCTGGGCCCCGGTGGCGCTGGCCACCCGGGCGTCGGCCAGCCCGATGGTGCCGCGGATACGTTCCGCCAGCTGGGAGAGTTCGTACCAGGTCTGCTGGGCGCGCTGCACGCGCGGAGTGAGGGTGCGCACCCGCTGGTCGAGCGCGGCCTCCCGGCGCATGGCCTGGCGCAGCCGCTGCTCGGCCTGCTCCTTGCGTTCGCGCAGTGCGGCCTCGTCGGCCAGTTCGGTGCGCAGCGCGGTCTGCAGGGTGACCAGGTCGTCGGCGAGCAGCCGCAGCCGGGCGTCGCGCAGATCGGCCTGGATGACGGCGGCCCGGCGGGCCACCGCGGCCTGGCGGCCGAGCGGTTTGAGCTGGCGCCGCAGCTCCTCGGTGAGGTCGGTCAGCCGCGCCAGGTTGGCCTGCATGGCGTCCAGCTTGCGGAGCGCCTTCTCCTTGCGTTTGCGGTGCTTGAGCACGCCGGCGGCCTCCTCGATGAAGGCGCGGCGGCCCATCGGGTCGGCGTGCAGCACCGAGTCGAGCTGGCCCTGGCCGACGATGACGTGCATCTCGCGGCCGATGCCGGAGTCGGAGAGCAGTTCCTGGATGTCCAGCAGCCGGCAGGTGTCGCCGTTGAGCTGGTACTCGCTGCCGCCGTTGCGGAACATCGTCCGGGTGATGGTGACCTCGGCGTAGTCGATGGGCAGCGCGCCGTCGGAGTTGTCGATGGTCAGGGAGACCTCGGCCCGGCCCAGCGGCGGGCGGCCGGCGGTGCCGGCGAAGATCACGTCCTCCATCTTGCCGCCGCGCAGCGACTTGGCGCCCTGCTCGCCCATGACCCAGGACAGCGCGTCCACCACATTGGACTTCCCGGAGCCGTTGGGGCCCACCACACAGGTGATGCCGGGCTCCAGACGGAGTGTCGTGGCGGATGCGAAGGACTTGAAGCCTCGCATGGTCAGGGTCTTGAGGTGCACGCTCCCGGACTTTACCTTCGGCTCACCGAGGATTATCCGTTTCGACCCGCGGGAGGGCGGGCACACCAGACTGTGAGCGAACGCGATCCGTGCACCCTCGGTGTCCCAATGTCCCGGTGGTGCTCCCGGTGCGGCGCCCGATGCGGTGGAGACCCAGCCGTGGGGGTCTGTGATGCTGAGGGTGACCGCGAACGGCCCGATGTTGTTGAGGTTGGTTGCCCCTGAAGTGACGAAGGGACGCCGAAGCGTCCCTTGTATTCTCCTCGAGCAAGCCCGCAGCCTGCCCGGCTTGGACCGGGCAGCCCCGACCGGACCGGAACCGGAGGTCAGGTGAGCGCGGGCTCCGCCTTGGACACGTTGATGCCGTCGAGCACCGAACCCGAGCCGTTGTCGCGTACGGCGGCGGCGAGCGCGTCGTTCTCCGCCTGTACCCGGACCAGCTGGGTTTCCAGGTCGCGGACGCGCTGCTGAAGCCGTCGCATCTCGGCGAGGACTCGGGGGTCGGAGCCACCGACGTGACCGAGAAGCGCCTTTGCCATGATGGATGGTCCTCCACACTGAGTGACCGACCGAAGCCGTGGTGGGTCGTGAGGGAACAAACCCGCATATCGCTCTGCGTGAGAGTGCTCAGGGCCATGAGCCACTAAGGTGTGCGGGACTTTCAGCGTCTCACCAAAAATGCAGACGGTCAACACGATCACACCGCGCACCGGTGGGCTTCACCACAACGGCACCGGCCGACACGCCCGTTTCACGGCCCGCGCACCCCGCCCGGACTCCGGCGACCGGGCCGCGCGGCCTTCCGGATGCCCGTCCGGGCGCGGCGCGGAGTGCTGTTGATCACTTGTTGCGACGCAGCCTTGCACGTCGGAGCGGTGACGGCAACTGTTTTGCGGAAAATCGCGCTCTGCGGGCCGTGCGCCGCGGGCTTCCGCCGGACCGGCCCGCCACACTCCCGGGCGCGTCCGGGAGTGTGGCCGAAATCTCTCTCCGGCTTCTCTCCGGCCTCCGGCGGCGGCACCGCGCGGAATGCGGGCGCACCGATGGCGGCGTGGTGGTCCGCCGCCTGCGGTGCGACAGCGCTGCGGCTGCTGTGACAGAGGTTATCTGCGTCAATCCCCACAGAAGTATCCGTCCGGACTCGTCCATGCCGTACAGTCCAGCGTCAGGGGAATTCACCCTTCCGGGTGATGTCGGTTTGTGATGTCGACAATACGAGGACGGTGCCGCTGATGGGACGCCATCGTCGTGCCCCGGCCCGGGGCACCCGGCTGAGGCAGACCCCCGCCCGGGCCGGACTGCTGGGCGCCTCCGCCGCGCTCACCGTGGGCGCGGTGGCCATGGGTGCCGGCCTGGTGCCGGGTGCCGGCGACCGCTTCACCCTGGACGGGCCGCGCACCTTCCAGGCGCAGAACGGCAACCGCGCGGGCGACGGCTCCTCCCCCGCCGCCCAGGGGGAGACGGACCAGCGGGCCGTCGGCGAGGAGTCGGAGGAGCAGCGGGACCGGCAGGAGCGGCAGACACCCGCGGACAGCCCGGAGCCGTCGGAGCCGGAGTCGGAGAGCGCCCCGGAGACGCAGGAGGCGCCCGGGGAGGAGAGCGAGGAGCCCGCCCCGGCCGAGGAGGAGCCGGAGGAGCCGGCACAGGAGTCCTCCCCGGAGGCCGGAGGAGAGACGGGCAGCCCCGAGCCGTCCGCCCAGCCCTCCCCCTCGCCCCAGCCCTCCACACCGGCCCCGGGCACCGAGTCCCCGGGCACCACGGCACCGCCGTCCGCCGATCCGGCGGTGGCCGCCGCCGAGGAGGTGCTGCGGCTGGTGAACGAGGCCCGCGCCGAGGCCGGCTGCCGGCCGCTGGTGCCGGACACCGGGCTGGCCGCGCTGGCCCGGGCGTTCAGCCAGGACATGGCGGCGCGGAACTTCTTCTCGCACGTCGACCCGGACGGGCGCACGCCCTGGGACCGGGCGGAGGCGCAGGGCATAAAGAACCTCGGCGGCGAGAACATAGCCCGCGGACAGCAGAGCGCCGCGGCCGTGATGGAGTCCTGGATGAACAGCGAGGGCCACCGCGCCAACATCCTCAACTGCGACTTCACCACCCTCGGCGTCGGCGTCCACCTCGGCCCCGGCGGCCCCTGGTGGACCCAGAACTTCGGCTACTGAGGCGGCACCGGGGTTCCGGTCACTCCCCTGCGCCGGGCGGGCCGAGCCGTGCGCGGCGCGCCGGTGACAGCCGTACACCCGGCGTTCTTCGCACGGCAACTTCCCGGACACCTGCTTCACTCCGCGGGACGGGAGAGTGCACCATCCGGTCACAGCCGCCGGACCGACGCGCTCACCAGCCGGGGCCGGGGACACGGCCCGCCGCCCCGGCCGAGGCCAGGAGCCCCGCCCGCCATGGACACCCCTCCCCGAAGACCCGCCGCCGCCCCCGCAGCGCCCGCCGCCGGGCAGGGCGGCACCACCGGACGCATCCCGTGGTGGGACAACGCCCGGTTCACCGCCGCGACACTGATCGTCGTGCTGCACACGGTGGGCAGCATCATGGCCCGCCACGACGGCCTGCACGCCCTGAACACCGCCACCTGGGCGCTGCGGGTACCGCTGTTCGTGGTGCTGGCCGGGGTGTTCAGCAGCGCGGGCCCGCTGGACGGCCGGCGGATGCAGAACCTCATCCGGTCGGTCATGGTCCCGGCCGCGCTGTTCAGCCTGCTGTTCTCCCTGGAGAGCCACTGGCTGGGCAGGGGGTTCCAGCTCCACCTCACCCAGCTCCCGTGGACCCTGTGGTTCCTGATGTCGCTGTTCTGCTGGCGGCTGCTGCTGCCGCTGGTGACACAGTTCCGCCGGCCGCTGCTGGTCACCACCGCCGCCGCGCTGGCGGCCGGCTACGTGGACACCCTGGGGCTGGCCTTCTCGGCCAGCCGCACCGTGGTCTATCTGCCGCTGTTCTACCTCGGCTGGCGGATCGGGCAGGGCGCGGCGGACCGCTGGTTCGCCGCCCGCTGGAGTCTGCCGGCGGCGGTCGGCGGGCTGTGCGCCTGGGGCGTGTTCGCCCTGTTCGCGCACCGGGAGATCAAGGGCTCCTGGCTGTCCATGCGGCACAGCTACACGGCCGAGCCGCTGGTGGGCCTGTACGGGGCGTGGGTGATCCGGCTGGGGCTGCTGGCCGCTGCGGCCGGACTGGTGCTGTGCGTGCTGCGGGTGATGCCGCGCCGCCGGATTCCCGTGGTGACGACGCTGGGCAGCGCCGGATTCACCATCTACCTGCTGCACCCGCTGGTGATCCTGCCGGTGCGGGAGGCCGGGTGGATCGACCGGGTCAACACCCCCGTGGAGCAGGCCGGGCTGGTGCTGTGCGGGGTCGCGCTGGCGCTGGTGCTGGGCTCGCCGCCGGTGCGCCGGCTGTTCCTGCCGCTGACCCGCCCCCCGCTGGGGCGGCTCCTGGTCCCGCTCAGCGCGCCGCGCGCCGCTCCTCCGGTGCGGCCGACGGCACCGCCGGCACCACCGGTGCCTCCGGTGCGGCCGGTGCCGACGGTGCCGGGGCAGCGGCCGGGCGGCGCGGCAGGCGCTGGCAGCGCGGGCAGAAGTAGCTGGAGCGGTTCATCCAGGGACGGCGGCGCATAGCCGTGCCGCAGCGGCGGCAGGGCAGGCCCTCCCGGCCGTAGGCGTCGAGCGAGCGGTCGAAGTAGCCGGACTCGCCGTTGACGTTGACGTACAGGCTGTCGAAACTGGTGCCGCCGGACGCCAGGGCGTCGGTCATGACCTGCCGCACATGGCGCAGCAGCTCGGCGGTGCGCGGCCGGGTCAGGGTGGCGGTGGGCCGGTCGTAGTGCAGCCGGGCCCGCCACAGCGCCTCGTCGGCGTAGATGTTGCCGACCCCGCTGATCAGCGACTGGTCGAGCAGGGCGCGCTTGATCGTGGTACGGCGGCGGCGCAGCGCGGCGTGGAAGGCGGCCTCGTCGAACGCCGGGTCCAGCGGGTCGCGGGCGATGTGCGCGATGATCTCCGGCAGGCCGTCGGCGTCGCCGGGCACGGCGGGGTGGACGGAGAGGCCGCCGAAGGTGCGCTGGTCCACGAAGCGGAGCTCGCCGCCGGCCGGATCGGTGAAGGAGATCCGGATCCGCAGATGCTTCTCGTCCGGGGTCCCGGGCGGCTGGACCAGGAGCTGGCCGCTCATGCCGAGGTGGGCCAGCAGCGCCTCGCCGCCGCCCTCCGCGGCCGGCCCGCCCGGGGCGGCCAGCGGCAGCCACAGGTACTTGCCGCGGCGCTGCGGCGCCAGTGTCCGGCGGCCGGCCAGGCGTGCGGTGAAGTCGTCGGCGCCGGCCAGGTGGCGGCGCACCGCGCGGGGGTGCAGCACCTCGGCCGAGGCCACGGTGCGGCCCGCCACCCAGCGGTGCAGACCGCGCCGCACCGTCTCGACCTCGGGGAGTTCGGGCACGTCAGTCGCCCGGCGGCCGGGGGCGGCCGCCGTCGTCGGCCGGGGTGGCCCGGATGGCCCGCCAGGCCGTCTCGGCGGCCTGCTGCTCGGCCTCCTTCTTGCTGCGGCCGGTACCGGTGCCGTACGCGACACCACCGACACGGGCGGCAGCCGTGAAGGTCTTCTCGTGGTCCGGCCCGGACTCGGTGATCACGTACTCGGGCACGCCCAGGTTCTGGGCGGCGCTCAGCTCCTGGAGGCTGGTCTTCCAGTCCAGCCCGGCGCCGAGCCCGGCCGAGCGCTCGATCAGCGGGTCGAAGAGGCGGTGCACGAGTTCGTCGGCGGCCTCCAGCCCCTGGTCCAGATAGATCGCGCCGATCACCGCCTCCAGGGTGTCGGCGAGGATGGACGCCTTGTCCCGGCCCCCGGTGCCCTCCTCGCCTCGGCCGAGCCGGACGAAGGAGCCCAGGTCCAGGCTGCGGGCCACCTCGGCCAGGGCGCGGGAGTTGACCACCGCGGCGCGCAGCTTGGCAAGCTGTCCCTCGGGCAGGTCCGGGTGGGTGCGGTAGAGGGTGTCGGTGACCACCAGGCCGAGCACCGAGTCCCCGAGGAACTCCAGCCGCTCGTTGGTGGGCAGGCCGCCGTTCTCGTATGCGTAGCTGCGGTGGGTCAGCGCACGTACGAGAAGGGCGGGCTCCGGCTTGTAGCCGAGCCGCCCTTCCAGTACCGCAAGGGACGAGGCCGTGTCCTCCGACGCCTGAGTCCTGGTCTGCGACGTAGGGGCGTCCGACATGAAGCCTGTCACCCGCCGTTCAGACCGCGAGGACCTGGCGACGGTTGTAGGTGCCGCAGTTGGTGCAGGCGGCGTGCTGGAGCTTGGGCTCCTGGCAGCGCTCGCAGGTCGCGAGGTTGGGGACCGCAGCCTTCCACTGCGACCGGCGGTGGCGCGTGTTGCTGCGCGACATCTTCCGCTTGGGAACGGCCACGGCTTCCTTCTCCTAATCCTTGGGGAGCGCCCCGCGGGCGCGGGGCGGCTCCTGTCCTGCTCTGGCGTCTGCTGGTTACTCTCCGCGGTGCTGCTCCCCGGACCCGTGGGTCCGGGAGAAGTCCCGCAGCGCCGCCCAACGGATGTCGACGGCGTCGTCGTGGTGGTGCTCCGGATCGTCCGCCAGCCGCGCCCCGCACTCGGGGCACAGGCCGGGGCAGTCCTCCCGGCACACCGGCTGCAGCGGCAGTGCCAGCACCACCGCGTCCCGCAGCACGGGTTCGAGGTCGAACAGATCGCCCTCGAGGAAGCCGGCCTCCTCCCCCTCGTCCTCGCCGGCGGCGGACGGGCGGCCCCGGTCGTCGGTGTCGGGGTAGGAGTACAGCTCCTGGAACTCGGCCACGACCTCGTCGCGGACCGGTTCCAGACACCTTACGCACTCCCCCTGGAGCGGGGCGCGGGCGGTACCGGTGACCAGCACCCCGTCCACCACCGATTCGAGGCGGAGTTCGATGTCCACCGGCTCGCCCTGGGGAACCCCGATGACCTCGATGCCGAGGTCGGCGGGGGCCGGGACGGTGCGGGAGACCCTGGTGAGCGCACCCGGACGCCGCCCCAGCTCCCGTGTGTCGAACACGAGGGGGGCTCGGCGGTTCAGCGGGGCGTTCAGGGCTTCCTGCCTTCTGTGCGGGTGGAACGGACGAAGCGGGCGAAACCGATGCGGCGGTGCCGGTCCGTGGGCCGTGCTCCCGCCGCTGCGGGAGGCTCCGGCGCCGGACAGGCGGAAACGCGGCATCGGCCGCGACCGAAGATACAGAATACGCCACCGTCCGCCGGGCTCCCAATCGAGCGCCCGGCGGGCCGGCGGCCGGCCGTCAGCGGCCCTGCTCGTAGCGGCGGAGCTGCTCGGTGTCGATCATGCCGGTGTCGAAGAAGCTGGTCTCGTCCAGCGCGCCGCCGCCCTGGTAGCCGGAGGCGGGCTGCGGGGCGTAGCCGCCGTACGGGTCCTGGCCGCCGCCCGGCTGGGCGGACTGGCCGTAGTAGTCCTGGGCGGCGGCCTGGGCCGCGGCGGCCGGCGCGTACGGGTCCTGGGCCCCGCTGCCGTAGTCGTACTGCTCGTAGCCGCCCTGGCCCTGCTGCGGCACGGCGTAGGGGTCGGGCTGCCGGTACTGCTCCTGCGGGCCGCCGTAGCCGTACGGGTCCGGTGCGGGCTGCGGGGTGGTGTCGCCGTAGCCGCCGCGGGGGGCGCCGGCGGCCCCGGCCTGGAGGGCGTCCTGTTCGGCCATGTGCGCGCCCAGCTCGTCGGCGGGGCGGTGGCCGGTGAGCTTCTGGCGGCCCCTGCCGACCGCCTCCAGGGTCTTGCGCAGCACCGTCTCTATGGCGCGGAACTGCGCCTCCACGTATTCGTCGGCGCGGTCGAGCAGTTCCCTCGGATCGCCGTCCCGGTCGTCGTAGCCGTCCTCCCCGGGGCCGCGGCCGAGCAGCTTGTCGCGCCCGCGCTCCACCGAGCCGATGGTCTTGCCCAGCACCACCTCGAAGTTGGCCAGCTTGCTGTCCACGTAGTCGTCGGCCTGCATCTTGATCTCGCCGGCCTCGCGGCGGGCCTCGGAGAGGATGCGGGCGGCCTCGGCCCGGGCGCGCTGGACGACCTCGGTGCTCTCGATGAGCGAGCCGCGCTCGGCGTGGGCGGCCTGGACGATCCGCTCCGCCTCCTTGCGGGCCTCGGCCACCACCTGGTCGCGCCCGCCCAGGACCTGCCGGGCCTGGGAGAGGGAGTCGGGCAGGTCGTCGCGCAGGTCGCGCAGACGGGCGAGGAGATCGGCGCGGTTGACCACGCAGGAGGCCGACATCGGCATGCCCTTGGCGCCCTCGACGGTGGCGACGATCTCGTCGAGTCTCTGGTGTACGTCCACGGCCCCGACTGTACGGCCCCGGGCGCCCCTGCGGACAGCCGCCCGCCGGGCGGGCGGCGCGCGGGGAGGCACCGGGGGTCGCGCGCGGCGCGCGGCCGGGCGCCGGCAGGCGTGGGTCAGGGGCGGCGGAGCTTGCCCAGCAGCGCGGTCAGCACCGGTTCCGGCAGCAGGTGGGAGACGTCCCCGCCCCAGGTGGCGACCTCCTTGACCAGGCTGGAGGAGAGAAAGCTGTAGGTGGGATTGGTGGGGATGAACAGGGTCTCCACCCCCGAGAGCCCGTTGTTCATCTGGGCCATCTGGAGTTCGTAGTCGAAGTCGCTCACCGCGCGCAGGCCCTTGACGATGGCCGGGATGTCGCGCTGCTTGCAGTAGTCGACCAGCAGGCCGTGGAAGGACTCCACGACCACATTGCCGGACTCGCCGGTGACCTCCTCGATCAGCGCGATGCGTTCCTCGATGCTGAACAGTCCCTGCTTGGACTTGTTGATCATGACGGCGACGTGCACGACGTCAAAGAGCTTGGTGGCCCGTTCGATGATGTCGAGGTGGCCATTGGTGATCGGGTCGAAGGACCCGGGGCAGACGGCGCGGCGCAATCGTTTCTCCTCGTCCATCCGGCGGATCATGGCGGCTCCCACCGTCATGACCGGTCGGTAACGTCCTCGTCGGCGGCGCGACCGTACCAGAGGCTTCCCTCGCCGTAACGGCGGGCCCGCAACCCGGCGAATCCGTCCGGCCAGAGAAACTCCCCGCCTCGGGTGCTGCGCTCCACGGTGACGAGTGCATCACGGGCGAGCCAGCCCCGGACCCGGAGTGTGATCAGGATCTCGCGCAGCGCGGAGTCCGTCACCTCGTAGGGCGGGTCCAGGAAGGCCAGATCGTACGGCTGTGCGGGCGGCGGACCGGCCAGCACCTGCTCCGCGCGGGCGGTGCGCAGCTCGGCGCCGGGCAGTCCGAGGGCCCGGATATTGGCCCGGATGACGGCGGCGGCCCGGGCATCGGACTCCACCATCAGGGCGTGCCCGGCACCGCGGGAGAGCGACTCCAGGCCCACCGCCCCGGAGCCGCCGTACAGATCGAGCACCCGGGCCCCCTCCAGCGGGCCGTGGAGCGCGGACCAGGTGGAGAACAGCCCCTCCCGCGCCCGGTCGGAGGTGGGCCGGGTGGACCGGCCGGGCGGGACGGCGATCCGCCGTCCGCCCGCCGTGCCGGCGATCACGCGGGTCATCTTCGGCAGCCTCCGCGGTGGCGTGCGCAGTACCTGGGAAGTACCTGGTGGAGTGCGGTCGTTCCCACGCTATACGGCGTCCGGCGCCGGTGCGGTGCGCCCCACCGCCCGCGGCGGTGGGGCGCACGGCCGGGGCGGCCGGGCCTGGCCGGCCCCGGCCGCCCTCAGCCGGCCTCGGCGCGGCGCTCCTCCGCCGCGCCGAGCAGCACCGGGGAGGCGTACCGGGACCAGGACAGGCAGCCGTCGGGCGGGCAGTGCTCCGGGCGGCGCGGATCGTGCCCGAGCTCGCGGAGCTTGGTGCGGACGGAATCAGGGGTGCGGCCGAACCGGGCGGCTATCCGGGCGATGGTCTCGCCCGCGTGGAAACGGCGGGTGAGGTCCTCCTCGTGCTGCGGCACCCAGGGGGCGCCGTGCCCGGGGAAGAGCTCGCGGAGGATGTCCCGGTCGGGGATCGGCTCCGACACGTCGGCCGCCAGGGCCAGGGCGCGCAGGGCGCGGGTGAGCGCGATCCGCAGGGTGGGGACGTCGGCCAGCGGCATGGTGAGCGCACCGCTGGCGATCGGCGCCTCCGGGGCCGTCTCCCGCCAGCCGGTGAGGGTGAGGGTGAGGGAGGTGTCGTCGTCGCTGGAGAGCTCGATGCGGAAGATCTTGTCGCCGAGGGGCAGTTCGTTGATGTGCCGGAATGCCATGTCGTAGACCCCCAGTCCACCCGCCCGCGATCCCGGGTGGATCGGGGCGGACTGCGTCCATTCTCCCAGGTGGCACTGACAATTCGCACGTACGTGCGAGCCCTGTCCGCACCACGTGCGCCCGCCGCGGGCCCGGCCGCGGCGGGGCGGGTCGGGGCCGGCCCCGACCGGGTCCCGGCGGGGTCAGCCCTTGTCGAGGTATTCGGCGCGCTCCTCGTCGAGGAGGGCGTCCAGGGCGGTGCGCAGGGCGGGGTGGCGGTCCAGTTCCGGGTCCTTCCCGACCAGCCGGGTGGCCTCCTCCCGGGCCGCCTCGATGATGTCCTCGTCATCGATCACGGCCAGCATGCGGAGCGAGCTGCGGCCGCCCGACTGGGCCTGGCCCAGCACATCGCCCTCTCGGCGCTGCTCCAGGTCGATCCGGGACAGCTCGAAGCCGTCCAGGGTGGCGGCCACCGCGTCCAGCCGGGAGCGGGCCGGTGCCGCCTCCGGCATCTCGGTGACCAGCAGGCACAGGCCCGGGGCCGAGCCCCGGCCCACCCGGCCGCGCAGCTGGTGGAGCTGGGAGACGCCGAACCGGTCCGCGTCCATGACCACCATGACCGTGGCGTTCGGGACGTTCACCCCCACCTCGATGACCGTGGTGGCCACCAGCACGTCCACCTCGCCCGCTGCGAAGCGGCGCATCAGCTCGTCCTTGGCCTCCGGAGCCATCCGGCCGTGCAGCGCCTCCACCCGCAGCCCGGCCAGCGGGCCGGAGCGCAGCCCGGCGGCCACCTCCAGCACCGCCAGCGGTGGCCGGCGGCCCGGATCAGCGCCCTCGGCGCCTTCCTCCCTCTCCTCGCTCTCCTCGCTCCTCCCGGTGCGCCGCGGGTGCTCGGCGGGCTCGTCCTCGTCGCCGATGCGGGGGCAGACCACATACGCCTGGTGGCCGCTCTCCACCTCCTCCCGCACCCGCTGCCAGGCACGGGCCAGGAAGTGCGGCTTGTCCAGCGCCGGCACCACATGGCTGGCGATCGGCGACCGGCCGGCGGGCAGCTCGTCCAGCACCGAGGTCTCCAGATCGCCGAAGACCGTCATGGCCACGGTGCGCGGGATCGGGGTGGCGGTCATCACCAGCAGATGCGGCGGCTGCCTGCCCTTGGCGCGCAGCGCGTCCCGCTGCTCCACGCCGAACCGGTGCTGCTCGTCCACCACCACCAGGCCGAGATCGTGGAACTGCACCTTCTCCTCGATCAGGGCATGGGTGCCCACCACGATGCCGGCCTCGCCGGTGGCCAGCTCCAGCAGTGCCCGCCGCCGGGCCGCGGCGCCCATCGAGCCGGTGAGCAGCACCACCTTGGTGGCCTGGTCGGCGCCGCCCAGCATGCCGCCCTCGGCCAGCTCGCCCATCATCCCGGTGATCGAGCGGTGGTGCTGCTGGGCCAGCACCTCGGTGGGCGCCAGCAGGGCCGCCTGGCCGCCCGCGTCCACCACCGCCAGCATGGCGCGCAGCGCCACCAGGGTCTTGCCGGAGCCCACCTCGCCCTGGAGCAGCCGGTGCATGGGGTGCGGGGTGGCCAGCTCGGCGAAGATCTCCGCACTGACCCGGCGCTGGCCCTCGGTGAGGGTGAAGGGCAGCCGGCCGTCGAAGGCGGCCAGCAGGCCGTCCCCGGACGGCACCCGGGGGACGGCGGGGAGCTGGGTGTCGGCCCGGCGGCGCCGGGCCAGCGCGACCTGGAGCACAAAGGCCTCGTCCCACTTCAGGCGCTTGCGGGCGAGCGTGAAATCGGCGGCGGTGCGGGGCCGGTGCACCTTGAGCAGGGCCTCGGACAGCTCGGGCAGCCGGTACTCGGCGCGCAGCCGGGGCGGCAGCGGATCGGTGAGGCCGCGCCAGCCCTCCTGCTCCAGGGAGTCGAGCACGGTGGCCACGGCCTTGGCGATCTTCCAGGATTCGAGCTGCCTGCAGGCCGGGTAGAGGGGGATCTGCTGCCCGGCGAACTCCCGGGCGGCGCCGGCCGCGTCCCGGGCGTCCTCCCCGGCGGCCGTGCCCAGCAGCTGGTAGGCGGGGTGGGAGAGCTGGAGCCTGCGGTTGAAGACCGAGACCTTGCCGGCGAACATGCCGCGCCGGCCGGGCAGCAGCTCGTTCTTGTGGTGGTGGACGGAGCGGCCGAAGAAGACGAGCTGGAGCCGGCCGGTGCCGTCGGTCAGGGTGACCTCCAGGCGCTGCCCGCGCCCGCGGTTGAAGGTCATCACCCGGGCGTCGGCGATCTCGGCGAGCACGGTGACGTGCTCGTCCAGCGGCAGATCGGCCAGGCCGGTCAGCTCGCCGCGCTCGGCGTACCGGCGCGGGTAGTGGTGCAGCAGGTCACCGACGGTGTGCAGGCCGAGGTGGTCGGCCATCACCTTCGCGGTGCTGCCGCCGACGACCGTCTTCAGCGGATCCTCCAGGGCGACCGGCACCGCCGCTCCTTCCGTCCTCCAGTGGTCTGCTGCCGCTCGGCGGGCCGGACCACCGGCCGCGCACTGCCCATTGCACACCATGGGTCGGACAGCCGGGAGCAGGCCGGGCGCCGCCCGGCGCGGGCGGGCCCGGGGTCACTCCACGCCGATCAGCAGCGGTGCGGTCTGACGGCCCTCGAAAACCACGGTCTCGGCGCCCAGATGGCGGTGGCGGACCTGGTCCTGGAGCCGCTCGGCGAGCCCGGCGGGCGCGTCGGCGCCCAGCACCAGGGTGACCAGCTCGCCGCCCGCGGACATCATCCGCTCCAGCACCTCGGCGGCCACCCGGTGCGGGTCGGTGCCGATCACCGCCACGTCGCCGTCGATCAGGCCCAGCACGTCGCCGGCCTGGCAGACCCCGGCGGTGGTCCAGGACTCGGCCTCGGCCACGCCCACCTCGCCGTAGCGGGTGGCACCGGCCGCCGAGGTCATGGCCACCACGTCCTCGTCGAAGCGCCGCTCCGGGGAGTGCACGGCGAGCGCCGCGATGCCCTGCACCGGGGACCGGGTGGGGATGACGGCGATCCGGACACCGGCCGCGCGGACCTCGTCGGCGGCTGCCGCCGCGGCGTGGCGCAGCGCCGCGTCGTTGGGCAGCAGCACCACCTCGCCGGCTCCGGCCGCCAGCACGGCGGCGGCCAGCTCACCACTGCCGGGCGGCTCCCCGGGGCGGGTGGTCAGCACCACGGCCCCGGACTCCTCGCAGAGCCGGGACAGGCCGTCACCGGGCATCACCGCGACCACCGCGCGGGCCGCGGCGGCGCGCTGCGGGTGCGCCGGCCCGGCGGCGGTGACGCCGAGATGGCTGATCCGGATGCGGTGCGGGCGGCCCGCCTCGATGCCGTGCTCCACGGCGGCGCCGGGCTCGTCGGTGTGGACGTGCACGTTCCACAGGCCGTCGCCGCCGACCACCACCAGGGACTCGCCGAGGGCGTCCAGCCGGAGGCGAAGCGCGGCGACCGCCTCGTCGGTGGCCTCCAGGAGATAGATGACCTCGTAGCCGGGCCCGGTGCCGGAACCGGAGGCGGGCGGGCAGGCGTGCTCCGCGCAGCCGCCGTCCGGTGCGGCGCCGGGGGCCGCCGCACCGGGGGTGGCGGGCCGGGC
>NZ_WTLH01000152.1 GCF_011421595.1 Streptomyces sp. YIM 98790
CGCTGCGGCGCGGCCCGCGGCGGCCGGGCGGGCCCGGCGCCCGTCGGCCGGCGCTGGTCCGGCTGGCGCTGATGGCGGTGCCGGCCGTCTTCTTCGCGGTCTTCTTCGGCTGGCCGGTGGCCGCCATCACCGCCCGCGGTCTGGGCGAGGGCCGGGCCCTGGAGGTGCTGACCGCGCCCGGCACGCGGCAGGTGCTGTGGTTCACGGTCTGGCAGGCCGCCGCCTCGACCGCGCTGACCATGGCCCTGGCCCTGCCCGCCGCCCATGTGCTGGCCCGGTACGCCTTCCGGGGCCGGAACCTGCTGCGCGCACTGATCACCGTGCCGTTCGTGATGCCCACGGTGGTGGTCGGCTCGGCCTTCCTGGCGCTGCTCGGCCGGGGCGGCCTGCTGGAGGAGCTGTGGGGCGTCCGGCTGGACACCTCGGTGTGGGCGATTCTGCTCGCCCATGTGTTCTTCAACTTCTCGGTGGTGGTGCGCACGGTCGGCGGGCTGTGGGCGCAGCTCGATCCGGGGCAGGAGGAGGCGGCCCGGATGCTGGGCGCGGGTCCGTTCGCGGCCTGGCGGCGGGTCACCCTGCCCGCGCTCGCCCCGGCGCTGGCCGCCGCCGCGCTGATGGTCTTTCTCTTCACCTTCACCTCCTTCGGGGTGATCCAGGTGCTGGGCGGGCCCCGGTTCGCCACCCTGGAGGTGGAGATCTACCGGCAGACCGCGCAGCTGCTGGACCTGCCCGCCGCGGCCGTGCTGACCCTGGTGCAGTTCGGTGCGGTGGCCGCCATGCTGGGCGTGCACGCCTGGACGGTGCGGCGCCGGGAGACGGCGCTGCGGCTGGCCGGCCCGGAGCGGACCGCGCGCCGGCCGCGCGGAGCCGGGCAGTGGGCCCTGCTGGGCGGGGTGCTGCTGACGGTGGCGGTGCTGCTGGTGCTGCCGCTGGGCGTGCTGGTGGAACGTTCCCTCTCCGGACCGGACGGCTATGGCCTGGGCCACTACCGGGCGCTGTTCTCCTCGGACGGCACCTTTCTGGTGGCGCCCTGGGAGGCGGTGGGCAACTCGCTGCGCTACGGCGCGGTGGCCACCCTGATCGCCCTTGCCGTGGGCGCCCCGGCGGCGGCCGCGCTGACGAAGAACGCCGGCCGGCTGGTGCGCGGCTTCGACGCCCTGCTGATGCTGCCGCTGGGCACCTCGGCGGTCACGGTGGGCTTCGGCTTCCTCATCGCGCTGGACGCCCCGCCGCTGGACCTGCGCTCCTCGTGGATTCTGGTGCCGCTGGCCCAGGCCCTGGTCGGGGTGCCGTTCGTGATCCGCATGATGCTGCCGGTGCTGCGCGCGGTGGACGACCGGCTGCGGCAGGCCGCGGCGGTGCTGGGCGCCTCCCCGCCGCGGGTGTGGCGGGAGATCGATCTGCCGCTGGTGCGGCGGGCGCTGCTGCCGGCCGCCGGCTTCGCGTTCGCCGTGTCGCTGGGCGAGTTCGGCGCCACGGTGTTCCTGGCCCGGCCGGACGCCCCGACCCTGCCGGTGGCGGTGGCCCGGCTGCTGGGCCGGGCCGGGGAATCGGCCTACGGGCAGGCCATGGCGCTGTCCACGGTGCTGATGGCGGTCTGTCTGCTGACCCTGCTCGCCCTGGAGCGGGTACGGCCGCTGAGGTCGGGAGGTTTCTGATGCTGCTGGAGCTGACCGGGGTGACCGTCCGCTACGGCGGTGGGGGCCCGGCCGCGCACACCGCGCTGGACGCGGTGGACCTGACCGTGGCCGAGCGGGAGATCGTCTGCGTGCTGGGGCCCAGCGGCAGCGGCAAATCCACCCTGCTGCGGGTGATCGCCGGGCTCCGGAGGCCGGACGCCGGAACCGTGCGGCTGGCCGGCCGGGACCAGGCCGGGGTGCCCGCGCACCGGCGCGGCCTGGGCCTGATGTTCCAGGACCACCAGCTGTTCCCGCACCGGGACGTGGGCGCCAACATCGCCTTCGGCCTGCGCATGCGGGGCACCGGGCGGGACGGGGTCCGGGCCCGGGTGGCCGAACTGCTGGACCTGGTGGGCCTGCCGGGCGCGGCCCGGCGCGGTGTGGCCTCGCTGTCCGGCGGGGAGCAGCAGCGGGTGGCGCTGGCCCGCGCCCTGGCGCCCAGCCCGCGGCTGCTGATGCTGGACGAGCCGCTGGGCCAGCTCGACCGCGGGCTGCGGGACCGGCTGGTGGTGGAGCTGCGGCGGCTGTTCCGCACCCTGGGCACCACGGTGCTGGCGGTCACCCATGACCAGGGGGAGGCGTTCGCCCTGGCCGACCGGGTGGTGGTGATGGACCGGGGGCGGATCGCCCAGTCCGGCCCGCCGGTGGCGGTGTGGGAGCGCCCGGCCTCGGCGTTCGTGGCGCGGTTCCTGGGGTTCCGCAATGTGGTGGACGCGGTGGTGCGCGACGGTGCCGCCGAGACGGTGTGGGGGCGGGTGCCGGTGCCGGCCGGCAGCCCGTCCGGCCCGGCGCGGCTGCTGATCCGCCCGGCGGGCGTGCGGGTGGGGGCGGCGGCGGACCGGGCGGCCGGGGGAGAGGGAGAGGGCGAGGGCGGGGCCCGGGACGCCCTGCGGTGCGCGGTGATGGCGCGCACCTTCCGCGGCGATCATGTGGTGCTGCTGCTGGCGCCGGAGCGCGGGCCGGAGCTGGAGGCGGTCTGCCGGCTGCGCGAGGCGCCGGAGGAGGGGGCGGTGGTGCCGGTCGCCTTCCGTGCCGAGGAGACGGTGCTGCTCCCGGCGGACTGAGTGCGCCGCCGGAGGGGAGGGGGGAGGGAAGGGCACAGCGGGCCGGACCGGGATTGCTGAAAGTTTTTGTCTGGACTGACGGGTGGCGGAGAAGTAAATTGTCAGGCCGCGCTTGTCATGCGCACCCCCAACATCCCATGGAGGGGACCGTATGAGACGGACCGCCGGACGGATCACCGGACGGATACTGCCGACCCTGCTCGCCGTCACCGGACTGCTGCTGGGCCCCACGGCCACCGCCGGGGCCACCGCCGACCCCGCCCATCCCGCCTCCCCCGCCGCCGGAACCGCCGCGCTGCCCGAACAGTGGCGAAGTTACTGGGTGGACGCCTTCAACGAGGGCATCTACACCCCGGAGCAGGCCGACCGCCTGGTCGCGGACGCCCTCGCCGTCAACGCCAACGCCCTGGTGGTCCAGACCGCCCGCCGCTACGACTGCTTCTGCAACCACGCGCTCTACCCGCGCACCGACGCCGCCGTGGCCCCGCTGCCCTACGATCCGCTGGCCACCATCATCGACAAGGCGCACGCCGCCGGCCTGCAGGTGCACGCCTGGGTCAACGTCAACACCATGTGGAACAGCGCCACCCCGCCCAGCTCCCCGGACCACGTCTTCAACCGGCACGGTCCCTCGGCGGCCGGCGCCGACCGCTGGCTCAACAAGCGCTCCGACGGCGCCGAACTGATCGGCGCCAACGCCTATGTGGACCCCGGGCACCCGGCCGCCGCGGACTACATCGTGCGCGCCGTCACCTCGATCGTGAACCACTACGACGTGGACGGCATCAACCTGGACTACGTCCGCTATCCGGACTCCAACCTGGCCACCGGCCGCTCCGACTGGGGCTACAACGACGTGTCGGTGGCCCGCTTCCAGGCCGCCACCGGCCGCACCGACATCCCGCGGCCGGACGACCCCGAGTGGTCCGACTGGCGCCGCGACCAGGTCACCGGCCTGGTCCGGCGGATCTATCTGGCGCTGTGGGAGGCCGACCCGGGACTGCGGCTCTCCATGGACGCCATCACCTACGGCCACGGCCCGCAGGCGGTGGGCGGCTGGGAGGCCACCCGCACCTACGCCGAGGTGCTCCAGGACTGGGCCGGCTGGCTGGAGCAGGGAATCATGGACACCGCCCTCACCATGAACTACAAGCGCGAGTGGAACCCGGACCAGGCGCTGATGTTCGCCGAGTGGTCCGAGTTCCTGGCCGACCACCAGGCCGGCCGGCAGGCGGTCAACGGCCCGGCGCTCTACCTGAATTCGGTGGCCGACAGCGTGGCCCAGGCGCGGCGCGCGGTCTCGCCCAGCGCGGCCGGCAACACCGCGGCGGGCTGGAGCGGCTACTCCTACGCCAATCCGGCCATGGAGACGCTGGGCGGCGGCTGGGAGGAGCGCTCCGCCCGGCGCGACGCGCTCGCCGAGGCGCTGACCACCGGACCGGACGCCCCGTTCGCGGAGCCGGCCGCCGTGCCGGACATGCCGTGGAAGACCAGCCCTTCCGACGGGCATGTCAGCGGCCGGCTGCTGCTGCGCGGCGGCGGGGTGCTGGACCAGGCGTGGGTCACGCTGCGCCCGCTGGGCGGCGGGGAGCCGCTGGCCATGCCGACGGACGGCAACGGCTGGTTCGGCTTCGTCCATGTGCCGGCCGGGCGCTATCTGGTCACCGTGGAGCTGCCCTCCGGCGTGGTGGGCCTCCCGGCCGACGTGGTCGAGGTGACCAGGGGCGCGATCGCCGAGGCGGACTTCCCGGCCTTCGTCCGGGTCCGGTAGCGGACGGCCCGCGGTGCCGCCTCCCGCCGGCAAGGGGCCGGGGCCGGGGCGGTACCGCGGGCCGCTGCCGCACGGCTCAGATCCTGGCCCAGGCGGCGCTCAGCACACCGCGCAGGATCTGCTCGATCTCGTCGAACACCGACTGGTCCGCGATCAGCGGCGGGGCGAGCTGGACCACCGGATCGCCGCGGTCGTCGGCCCGGCAGTACAGGCCGGCCTCGAACAGTTCCTTGGAGACGAAGCCGTAGAGCACCCGCTCGGTCTCCTCGTCGGTGAAGGTCTCCTTGGTGGTCTTGTCCTTCACCAGTTCGATGCCGTAGAAGAAGCCGTTGCCCCGCACATCGCCCACGATGGGCAGGTCGTGCAGGCGGCGCAGGGTGGCGAAGAAGGCGTCCTCGTGGTCCAGCACATGCCGGTTGAGGTTCTCCCGCTCGAAGATGTCCAGGTTGGCCAGGGCCACCGCGGCGGAGACCGGGTGCCCGCCGAAGGTGTAGCCGTGCGGGAACATCGCGGTGCCGCCGCTGCGGTAGTACGGCTCGGCGATCCGGTCCGAGACGACCGCCGCGCCGATCGGTGAATATCCCGAGGTCATGCCCTTGGCGCAGGTGATGATGTCCGGCACGTAGCCGAACTTGTCGCAGGCGAACATGGTGCCCAGCCGGCCGAAGGCGCAGATCACCTCGTCCGACACCAGCAGCACGTTGTACCGGTCGCAGATCTGACGCACCCGTGCGAAGTAGCCGGGGGGCGGCGGGAAGCAGCCGCCGGCGTTCTGCACCGGCTCCAGCACCACGGCGGCCACCGTCTCCGGTCCCTCGAACAGGATCTCCTGCTCGATCTGGTCGGCGGCCCAGCGGCCGAACGCCTCCGGGTCGTCCCCGAACACCGGGGCCCGGTAGATGTTGGTGTTGGGCACCTTGTGCGCGCCGGGCACCAGCGGCTCGAACGGCGCCTTGAGCGCGGGCAGTCCGGTGATGGACAGGGCGCCCTGCGGGGTGCCGTGATAGGCCACCGCCCGCGAGATCACCTTGTACTTGCCCGGGTTGCCGGTCAGCTTGTGGTACTGCTTGGCGAGCTTCCAGGCCGTCTCCACCGCCTCGCCGCCGCCGGTGGTGAAGAAGACCTTGTTGAGATCTCCCGGCGCGTAGTGCGCCAGCCGCTCGGCCAGCTCGACCGCCTTGGGGTGGGCGTACGACCAGATCGGGAAGAACGCCAGGTCCGCGGCCTGCTTGGCGGCGGCCTCGGCCAGCTCGGCACGCCCGTGCCCGGCCTGCACCACGAACAGGCCGGCCAGGCCGTCCACATAGCGCTTGCCGTGGACGTCGTAGATGTAGGGGCCCTCGCCCCGGACGATGGTCGGCACCGGTGCCCGCTCGTACGAGGCCATGCGGGTGAAGTGCATCCAGAGGTGGTCGTAGGCGGTCTGCGACAGGTCCTTGCTCACGGCTATCGGGTTCCCCATTGGTAGGTCTGCTTGCGCAGCTTGAGGTAGACGAAGCTCTCCGTGGAGCGCACCTCGGGCAGTGCCCGGATGCGCTTGTTGATCATCTCCAGCAGGTGGTCGTCGTCCTCGCAGACGATCTCCACGAGCAGGTCGAAGGACCCGGCCGTGATGACCACGTAGTCCACCTCGTCCATCTGGGCCAGAGCGTCCGCGACCGGCTCGGGGTCGCCCACCACGTTGACGCCGACCATCGCCTGGCGCATGAAACCGACCGTCAGCGGGTCGGTGACCGCCACGATCTGCATCACGCCCTGGTCGAGCAGCTTCTGCACGCGCTGCCGCACCGCCGCCTCGGAAAGGCCGACGGCCTTGCCTATGGCGGCGTAGGAGCGGCGGCCGTCCTGCTGCAGCTGCTCGATGATCGACTTGGCGACGTCGTCGAGCGGCGGCTTTCCGTTGCTGCTGTTTCCGTTCCTGGAGTCTCGGGCCACGCGGCTCACTGTGCCCCGGAACCCTTCGCCTTGGCAAGCCCGAAACTGAGGTATCCGTAGATTAATCAAAGAGAAACAACTGAATCCCTTGTTCTGATCTGCTTCCACTGTCAGGATCGGCACTCATCCGGCGGCGGAGTCGCGGACGGCGCAGTATCCGGCGCCGGACCCGGCGGCACGAGAGTAGGACGGGGAAGCAGGCAGTGCGAGCGATGGAAGACCTCTTCGACCCGGGGGAACGGTTCGCCGCGGGCGCCCAGTGGGTGGCCGGCCGCCCGGCGCACGGCCGGTCCGACCGCAGCCAGGCCGTGACCGATCCGGCCACCGGCAGGGAGCTGCTGCGCTTCCCGCAGGCCGCGGCCGCCGATGTGGACGAGGCGGTGGCCGCCGCCGCCCGCGCCCTGCCCGGATGGGCCGGCGCCACCCCGGTGGAGCGCTCCGAGGCCCTGCACCGGCTGGCCGCCCGGCTGGCGGCCATCGCCGGGGACCTCGCCTACGCCGAGACCCGTCAGTGCGGCAAACCGGCCAGGCTGACCCGGGAGTTCGACGTCCCCGGCACGATCGACAACACCTCCTTCTTCGCCGGCGCGGCCCGCCACCTGAGCGGCCAGGCCGCCGCCGAGTACAGCGGCGACCACACCTCCTGCGTACGGCGGGAGCCGATCGGCGTGGTCGGCTCCATCGCGCCCTGGAACTACCCGCTGCAGATGGCCGCCTGGAAGATCCTCCCGGCCGTGGCGGCGGGCAACACCATCGTCCTCAAGCCCTCCGAACTCACCCCGCTGACCTCACTGCTGCTGGCCGAGGCCGCCACCGAGGCGGGCATCCCGGACGGCGTGATCAACGTGATCTCCGGCAGCGGCCCGGAGGCCGGGGAGCGCCTGGTGACCCACCCCGGGGTGGCCATGACCTCCTTCACCGGCTCCACCCCGGTCGGCCGGCGGGTCGCCGAGCTCGCCGCCCGTACCGTCAAGCGCGTCCACCTGGAACTCGGCGGCAAGGCCCCGTTCCTGGTCTTCGACGACGCCGATCCGGAGGCCGCGGTGCACGGCGCGGTCGCCGGGGCCCTGATCAACTCCGGCCAGGACTGCACCGCCGCCACCCGCGCCTATGTGCAGCGCCCGCTCTACGACGCCTTCGTCGCCGGAGTGGCCGACCTGATGGCCGGCATCCGGCTGGGTGACCCGCGGGATGCGCACACCGACCTCGGGCCGCTGGTCTCCTTCGCCCAGCGGGACCGGGTGGCCGGCTTCGTGGACCGCGCCCGCGGCTACGCCACCGTGGTCACCGGCGGAGCCGCGCCCGGCGGCCACCTGGCCGAAGGCGCCTACTACCTGCCCACCCTGATCACCGGCGCCGCCCAGGACAGCGAGGCCGTGCAGTCCGAGATCTTCGGCCCGGTGCTCGTGGTCCTGCCCTTCGACTCCGACGACCAGGGCCTGGAACTGGCCAACGACACCCCCTACGGGCTGGCCGCCTCGGTCTGGAGCCGCGATGTCTACCGGGCCGGCCGGGCCACCCGGGAGCTCAAGGCCGGCTGTGTCTGGGTCAACGACCACATCCCGATCATCAGCGAGATGCCGCACGGCGGATACCGCGCCTCCGGCTACGGCAAGGACATGTCGGTCTACTCCTTCGAGGAGTACACGCAGGTCAAGCACGTGATGCAGGACATCACGGCGGTGGCCCGCAAGGACTGGCACCGCACCGTCTTCGGCGACCGGGCATGAGCCGCCGCCGCGGGCCCGGACCCGCACCCTGACCGCGCACCCTGACCCCGTACCCCGGCCCGCTCCCCGATCCGCCCCCGGTCCCCTCCCCGGACCGCACGAACCCGCCTCCCGATCCCGCACACGCCCACCCGCTGTCCCCTCCTTGTTCCGCACCGCAGTACCAGGAAAGGCCGCCCCCGTGGAATTCTTCGAAGGAATGTCCGAGCCGGTTCGCCAGGCATGGCTGCGCAGTCTCACCAACGGCCGCGCAGCGCGCGCCCTCTCCCGCCGACGGCTGCTGCAGGGCAGCGGGGCCCTCACCGGGGCCGCGCTGCTGGCCGCCTGCGGCATCCCCGCCTCCGAGAGCGGCAAGGACACCGAGGACGAGGGCGGGCAGCAGGACCTCTCCGCCGAGGAGAAGGTGCTCAACTTCAGCAACTGGCCCCTCTACATCGATGTCGACGACGAGAACCCGCAGGTGAGACCCACCCTGGACGCCTTCCGGGCGGAGACCGGCATCGAGGTCGCGTACACCGAGGACATCAACGACAACAACGAGTTCTTCGGCAAGATCCGCCCCCAGCTCGCCGCCGGCCAGGACACCGGCCGCGACCTGATCGTGGTCACCGACTGGATGGCCGGCCGGCTCATACGCCAGGGCTGGGCCAACCGCCTCGACCCCACCAACGTGCCCAACGCCATCGCCAACGTCGAGGGCCGCTACCGCAACGCACCGCACGACCCGGGCCGCCAGTACACCTACCCCTGGGCCGGACTGGCCACCGTCATCGCCTACAACCGGAAGGCCACCGGCGGCCGGGAGATCACCAGCGTCTCCGAACTGCTCGACGACCCCGGGCTCAAGGGCAAGGTCTCCCTGCTCACCGAGATGCAGGACACCATCGGCATGGTCCTGCTCGACATGGGCAAGGACCCGGGCACCTTCACCGACGACGACTTCGACGCCGCCGTCGCCCGCGTCCAGCAGGCCGTGGACAGCGGCCAGCTGCGCCGCTTCACCGGCAACGACTACATGGACGAGCTCAACTCCGGCGACATCGCCGCCTGCCTGGCCTGGGCCGGCGACATCGTCCAGCTCCAGTACGACAACCCGGACATCGCCTTCACCATCCCCGAGCAGGGCTACCTCTTCTTCACCGACGACCTGCTGGTCCCGGCCCGCGCCAGGCACCAGGCCAATGCCGAGGCCCTGATCGACTACTACTACCGCCCCGAGGTGGCCGCCGAACTCGCCGCCTGGGTCAACTACTTCTGCCCGGTGGCCGGCGCCCAGGTGATGATGGAACGCATCGATGCCGAGCTGGCCCAGAACACGCTGATCTTCCCCGACCAGGAGATGACCGAGCGCGGCTATGCGTTCCGCCCCCTCCAGGACGCCGAGGAAACGGCCTACCAGGAGAAATTCGCCAAGCTCATCGGCGCCTGAGCCGACCGTCCGGACCCGCCCGCCCGCACGCAGAACCTGAGAGAACCATGACGCTCCGGCTCTCCGGCATCAGCAAGACCTTCGGCGACTTCACCGCCGTCCACCCACTCGACCTCACCATTCCCGAGGGCTCCTTCTTCGCCCTGCTGGGCGCCTCCGGCTGCGGCAAGACCACCACCCTGCGCATGATCGCGGGACTGGAGGAGCCCTCGGCCGGGGCCGTGCTGCTCGGCGACCGGGGCATCACCCGGCTGCCCCCGCACAAGCGCCCGGTGAACACCGTGTTCCAGAACTACGCGCTCTTCCCGCACCTGGACGTCTACGAGAACGTCGCGTTCGGCCTGCGCCGCCGCGGCGTGAAGAACCCGCAACAGCAGGTGGCGGAGATGCTCGACCTGGTCGAGCTGGGCCACCTGGCCCGGCGCCGGCCCCGCCAGCTCTCCGGCGGCCAGCAGCAGCGCGTGGCCCTGGCCCGGGCCCTGATCAACCACCCCCAGGTGCTGCTGCTCGACGAGCCGCTCGGCGCCCTGGACCTCAAGCTGCGCCGCCAGATGCAGCTGGAGCTCAAACGCATCCAGACCGAGGTGGGCATCACCTTCGTGCACGTCACCCACGACCAGGAGGAGGCCATGACCATGGCCGACACCGTGGCCGTGATGAACGGCGGCCGGGTCGCCCAGCTCGGCGCACCCGCCGACCTCTACGAACTGCCCCGCTCCGTCTTCGTGGCCAACTTCCTCGGCACCTCCAACCTCATCCGGGCCCGGATCACCGGCACCTCGGCCGGCATGCTGGAGGCCAAGGCGGCCGGCGGCCCGCTGCGGCTGCCCGCCGAGCGCTGCTCCGCCCGGAACGCCGCCGCCGGCGACACGGTGCTGGCCGGCATCCGCCCGGAGAAGATCTCCCTGGTCCCGGCCGTGGACGCCGCCGCCGTGCCGGCCGGCCGCAACCGGCTCACCGGCCGCATCACCGACGCCAGCTTCCTCGGGGTCTCCCTGCAGTACCTGGTGGAGTGCCCGGCCGGCTCCGGCACCGAACTCACCGTCTACGAACAGAACGTGGAGCACGACGGCCGCCTGGTGCCCGGCGCCGAGGTGGTCCTGCACTGGAACCCGGAGCACACCTTCGGCCTGGACGGCACCGAGGACATCCACTCCGGCACCGTCGAGCTGGACGGAGCGGCCGCATGACGCCGCCGGCCGTCACCGCCGGACTCCCCGCCGCCCCGGCCGGCCCGCCCGGGCCGGAACCGGCACCCGGCGCCGCACCGGCCGCCGGGGCGGCGGCCCGCCACACCCGGCGCCGCGCCGTCCCGCTGCTGCTGCTCGCCCCCGCCCTGCTCTGGCTGGCGGTGTTCTTCGTCGCCCCGCTGTTCTACCAGGCCTCCACCTCGGTGCAGACCGGGTCCCTGGAGGAGGGCTACCGCGTCACCTGGCACTTCGCCACCTACACCGACGCCCTCGGCGACTACGGCAGCCACTTCCTGCGCTCCTTCGGCTACGCCGCCACCGCCACCGTGCTGTGCCTGGCCGTGGCCTACCCGATCGCGTACCTGATCGCCTTCCGGGCCGGGCGCTGGCGCGGCCTGCTGCTGGTGCTCGTCATCGCCCCCTTCTTCACCAGCTTCCTGATCCGCACCCTGGCCTGGAAGACCATCCTGTCGGACAGCGGCCCGGTGGTCTCCGCGCTGCGCTCCACCGGCGTGCTGGAGATCACCGGCACCCTCGGCCTGACCGCGGACGACCGGGTGCTGGCCACCCCGCTGGCGGTGATCTGCGGCCTGACCTACAACTTCCTGCCGTTCATGATCCTCCCGCTGTACGCCTCGCTGGAGCGGATCGACCCCGGCCTGCACGAGGCCGCCCGCGACCTCTACGCCCGGCCCGCCACCACCTTCCGCAAGGTGACCTTCCCGCTCTCGCTGCCGGGCGTGGTGGCCGGCACCCTGCTCACCTTCATCCCGGCCTCCGGCGACTACATCAACGCCCAGCTGCTGGGCTCGCCCAACGAGCAGATGGTGGGCAACGCCATCCAGAAGCAGTTCCTGAACGTGCTCGACTACCCGACCGCCGCGGCCATGTCCTTCATCCTCATGGCCCTGATCCTCATCGTGGTCAGCGTCTACATGCGCCGTACCGGAACGGAGGAACTCGTCTGATGGGACTTCTGGACGCCGCTCCGGTGCGCTGGCTGCGCCGCAACGCCGTGGTGCTCGCGGGCCTGCTGGCCCTGGCCTATCTGCTGCTGCCCAACCTGGTGGTGCTGGCCTACTCCTTCAACAAGCCCTCCGGGCGCTTCAACTACGAGTGGCGGGAATTCTCCACCGAAGCCTGGCAGAACCCGTGCGGGGTGGCCGGCATGTGCGGCTCGCTCGGGCTCAGCCTGCGCATCGCCGCCGTCGCCACCCTGGCCGCCACCGCCTTCGGCACCCTGGCCGCCTTCGCCCTGGCCCGCTACCGCTTCCGCGGGCGCGGCGCCGTGCACGGCCTGATCTTCCTGCCGATGTCCATGCCGGAAGTGGTGATGGCCGCCTCGCTGGGCACCCTCTTCCTCAACATGCGTGTCGAGTTCGGCGTCACCACGATCCTCATCGCGCACATCATGTTCTGCCTGAGCTTCGTCATCGTGGCCGTCAAGGCGCGGGTGATGTCCATGGACCCGCGGCTGGAGGAGGCCTCCCGCGACCTGTACGCCGGCCCGGCCCAGACCTTCTTCCGGGTCACCCTGCCGCTGGCCGCGCCCGGCATCGCCGCCGGCGCCATGCTGAGCTTCGCGCTCTCNATCGCCGCCGGCGCCATGCTGAGCTTCGCGCTCTCCTTCGACGACTTCATCATCACGCAGTTCAATGCCGGCCCGTCCACCGTGACGTTCCCGATGTTCGTGTGGGGCGCGGCGCAGCGCGGCGTGCCGGTGCAGGTGAACGTCATCGGCAGTGCCATGTTCGTGCTGGCCGTCGCCATCGTGCTGGCCGGCCGGCTGCTCGGCGCCCGCCGCAACCGCGCCGCCGCCTGAGGCCGCCCGAATCCCCTGGGGAGATGACAACCGTGACCCGAAACCGCACCGGGTCCCCGCCCTCCGGCCGGGCCGCCGTCGCCGTACGGGCCCTGGCCGACGCCCGGCCCGGGCCGTTCTGGCTGGACGACCCCGGCCGCCCGGCGCCGGAGCCCGCGCTCACCGGCGACGAGCACACCGACCTGCTGGTCATCGGCGGCGGCTACAGCGGGCTGTGGACCGCGCTGCTCGCCAAGGAACGCGATCCCGGCCGGGACGTGGTGCTGATCGAGGCCAAGGAGACGGCCTGGGCCGCCTCCGGCCGCAACGGCGGCTTCTGCGCCGCCTCGCTCACCCACGGCTTCCTCAACGGGCTGGCCCGCTGGCCCGGGGAGATCGGGCGCCTGGAGGCCCTGGGCCGGGCCAATCTGGACGCCATCGAGGCGGCCGTGGCCCGGTACGGCATCGACTGCGACTTCCAGCGCACCGGCGAGATCGATCTGGCGACCCGCCCGCACCAGGTGGCCGCGCTGCGCGAGGGATACGGGGAGGCGGTGCGGCTCGGCCTGGCCGACGGTCTCGACTTCCTGGAGCAGGACGCGGTACGGGCCGAGATCGACTCCCCACAGGTGCTGGCCGGGGTCTGGGACCGCACGGGCGTCGCCCTGCTCAACCCGGCCCGGCTGGCCTGGGGGCTGAAGCGCGCGGCGCAGGCGGCGGGCGTGCGGATCCACGAGCACACCCCGGCCACCGCGCTCTCCGTGCGGGAACCGTACGGGGTGGCGGTGCGCACCCCGTACGGGCGGGTCTTCGCCCGCCACGCGGTGCTGGGCACCAACGCCTTTCCCTCCCTGCTGCGCCGGGTGCGGCCCTATGTGGTGCCGGTGTGGGACTACGCGCTGATGACGGAGCCGCTGAGCGAGGAGCGGCTGGCGGCGATCGGCTGGCACAACCGGCAGGGCCTGGCCGACAGCGCCAACCACTTCCACTACTTCCGGCTCACCGCCGACCGGCGCATCCTGTGGGGCGGCTACGACGTGGTCTACCACTACGGCAGCCGCATCCGGGCCGAGGACGAGCAGCGGCCGGAGACCTTCGCCCGGCTGGCCCAGCACTTCTTCGCGTTCTTCCCGCAACTGGCGGGCGTCCGGTTCACGCACCGCTGGGGCGGGGTGATCGACACCTGCTCGCGCTTCTCGCCGTTCTTCGGCACCGCGCACGGCGGGCGGGTCGCCTACGCGGCCGGTTACACCGGGCTGGGCGTCGGGGCGACGCGGTTCGGCGCCGAGGTGATGCTCGACCTGCTGGACGGCGGCGGAACCGAGCGCACCGCGCTGGAGATGGTGCGCAGCAAGCCGCTGCCGTTCCCGCCGGAGCCGGTGCGCTGGGCCGGCATCGCCGCCATGCAGTGGGCGATGAGCCGGGAGGACGCCACCGGCCGGCGCAACCTGCTGCTCCGCACCATGGACCGGCTCGGCCTCGGCTTCGACAGCTGACGCGTGCCTCCGGCGGTTCCGCCGTCACGGGGTGGGGTCAGAGGAGCAGAGCGGCGGGGGTGGTCAGGGTGGTGCACAGGGCCAGGAGGGTTGCGGTGCGGAGCGCGGACAGGGAGCGCAGGGTGCGGCGGGCGGCACCGAGGCGGTTCAGCAGCCCGGCGTGCCCGGTCCCGGGCAGGGCGAGAGCGGCTGCCGCGGCCGTCATGGCCACGGTGGCCGCCGTGCCGGGCACACCCAGCGGGGTGCCGGACAGCGGCTCGGCCAGTGCCAGCGCCGCGCACAGCACGCCCAGCGGGCGGCCGGTGCGCCCCGCCTGGGCCTGGAGTGCCCGCCCGGCCAGCAGGCGCACCGCCCCGGGATCTCCGGCGGCCACCATCCGCCCGCCGGTGTGCACCAGCCCCGGCCCGGCCGCCACCAGCCCGGCCGCGACCAGCGGCCCGCCCACGCCCGGCGGGCCCACGCCCGCCGCGACGGGCACCGCGCCCAGGACCGTCGTCACCACGCCCGCCCACATCGCCCGCTGCGGGGCCGAGGGGGCCGCCGGCCGGGCGGCGGGAGTCCGCCTCGCCCTCGGCAGGTGGGGGCGTCCGGGGACCGTG
>NZ_WTLH01000153.1 GCF_011421595.1 Streptomyces sp. YIM 98790
CTCGGGCGCCAGCTGATGCGGGCGGCCCGGGCCGTCTGGCCCGCCCCGGAGCTGGCCGCCCTGGCCGCCGCCCGGCCGCGCGGCGCCCACCAGCCGGTGGTGCTCGGACTCACGGCCCGGGCCGCCGGGCTCACCCCGCACGAGGCCGCACTGGCCGCCGGCTACGAGGCGGTGTCCGGCCCGGCCACGGCCGTGGTCCGGCTGCTGGGCCTGGACCCGTTCCGGGCGACGGCGGTACTCGCCCGGCTCGCACCCGAACTGGACACCGTCGCCTCCCGGGCCGTCCGGGCGGCGGAACGGGTGGCGGCACACGGCACGGACGCACTGCCCGCCGCCTCCGCACCGCTGCTGGAGATCACCGCCGAGGCCCACGCCGCCTGGCCCGTCCGTCTCTTCGCCTCCTGAGCCGGGCCGCGCCCGGCGCGGCCCCCGTGCCCAGCCCGTGCCCGTATCCGCTCCCGCGCTCGTTCCCCTCCCGTCCCCCTCCTCTCCCGTCCCCCTCCTCTCCCGTCCCCCTCCTCTCCCGTCCCCCTCCTCTCCCGTCCCGTCCCGTTTCCCCGCCCGGAGGTCACCGGCATGCATCTCGATNGTCCCGTTTCCCCGCCCGGAGGTCACCGGCATGCATCTCGATCACCCGCAGACGTTTCCCCAGCGGCATGCGCACGGCGCGGAGCCGGCCGTCCGGCCGGACGGCCGGCGGCGGGCCCTGCGGATCGGGCTGGGCGGCCCGGTCGGCTCCGGCAAGACCGCCACCGTCGCCGCGCTGTGCCGCGCGCTGCGGGACCGCCTGTCCATCGGCGTGGTGACCAATGACATCTACACCCGCGAGGACGCCGACTTCCTGCTGCGCAACGCGGTGCTGCCCGCCGAGCGGATCGTGGCCGTGGAGACCGGGGCCTGTCCGCACACCGCGATCCGTGACGACATCTCGGCCAACCTGGAGGCCGTGGAGGACCTGGAGGAGACCGCGGGCCCGCTCGATCTGGTGCTGGTCGAATCCGGCGGCGACAACCTGACCGCCACCTTCTCCCGGGGCCTCGCGGACGCCCAGATCTTCGTCATCGACGTGGCGGGCGGCGACGACATCCCGCGCAAGGGCGGGCCCGGCGTCACCACCGCCGATCTGCTGGTGGTCAACAAGACCGACCTGGCGCCCCACGTCGGCTCCGACCTGGAGGTGATGGCCCGGGACGCCAAGACCCAGCGCGGCGCCCTGCCGGTCGTCTTCACCGCCCTGACCCGGCCGGACGGCGTCCGCCCGGTCGCCGACTGGGTGTGCGACCGGCTCGCCGCCTGGCGGGCGGGCGGGACGGAATGAGCACCGCCCCGGTGCCGGCCGGCCCCGCCGGGCTGACCGCGACCGCGCGCGTGGCGGCCGGGCCGGGCGGGACGCTGCCGGTGCTCGCCGGGGAGGGCCCGCTGGCCCTGCGCCGCACCCGGGCCGCCGGCCCGTACGCCCAGGTCACGGTGGTGGGCGCGATGAGCGCCCCGCTGGGCGGGGACCGGCTTCGGCTGGTCGCCGAGGCCCGCCCCGGCGCGTCCCTGCGGATCACCTCGGCCGCCGCCATGGTGGCCCTGCCGGGCCGGACCGGCGGCCCGGCCCGCTTCGACACCGAGCTGACCGTCGGGGAGGGCGGTGAGCTGCGCTGGCTGCCCGAACCGCTGATCTCGGCGCGTGGCAGCGAACTGGCCACGCATGCCCGGATCGAGCTGGCCGCCGGGGCCCGGCTGGTGTTCCGCGAGGAGCAGGTGCTGGGCCGGGCGGGAGAGGAATCCGGCCGGCTGACCAGCCGGATCACCGTGCGGCGGGCGGGCCGCACGGTGCTGGACCAGGAGCTGTCGCTGGGCCCGGGCGTGCCGGGCTGGGACGGCGGCGCGGTGCTGGGCGGTCACCGCGCGGCCGGACAGCTCCTGGTGGTGGACCCGGACGCCTGGGGCGAGGGCGGCAAGCCGGCCGAGCCGTGCCCGCCGGCCGGGACGGCGGCGGTGTTCCCGCTGGCCGGCGCCCCGGCCGTGCTGGTCACCGCCCTCGCGCCCGATGCGCTCGCCCTGCGCCGGCTGCTGGAGACGGCCCTGCCGTACTGAGCGGGCGCCCGGCGGTGGCGGGCGGCGCGGGCAGGGGCGGGCAGGGTCAGAGGGCGGCGAGGAGAGCGGGGAGCTTGCGCATGTCGTCGAAGACGGTGGTGCGCGGTCCGGCCAGCCAGTCCGCCGGGGTCAGGCCGCCGGCGTAGCCGAGCGCCCGCATGCCCGCCGCCCGGGCCGCCTGCACCCCGTACTGGCTGTCCTCGATCACCACACAGGCCCCCGGTGCCACCCCCATCCGGCGGGCCGCGTGCAGGAACAGGTCCGGGGCGGGCTTGCCCCGGGCCACCTCGCTGGCGCTGTAGATCCGGCCCTCGAAGCGTTCGTACAGCCCGGCCGCACGCAGCGTACGGCCCATCTTCGCGTGGCTGCCGCTGGATGCGATGCAGGTCCTGAGCTGCTGTGCGCCGAGCGCGTCCAGCGCCTCGACGACCCCGGGCACCGCGTGCAGCTCGGTGTCGATCGCGGCGTTGAGCTGCTCGGTGAAGCGCCGCTCCCACAGCAGCGCGGTCTCCTCGCCGAGCCGCTCGGCCATCTGCCGGTAGATCGAGGGCGCGGCCTTGCCGAGGAAGCGGCGGGTCAGCTCCTCCTCGTCCATCGGCCAGCCGAGTTCGCGGCCGAGCCGCAGGTTGATCCGCAGCGCGATCGGCTCGCTGTCCACCAGCACGCCGTCACAGTCGAAGATGAGCAGTTCGACGGGGTTGTTCACCCGGCAAGGCTAACCGCCGGGGGAGCGGTGGTGTGCAGCCCGGGTGCGCGTGGGGTGAAAGCGCGTCGGGTGAAGGCGCGGCGCGGCCCGGCCCCGGGCGCGGGCCCGCCCCGTCAGCCGGCGTAGAGCCGCTCGGCGTAGGACGGGCCGTAGTACGCCTCCAGCTCGGAGAGCGCGTCGTCCGGCCGCTCGACGGCCTTGGCGATCCGGGCCCGCGACGGCAGCGCGCCGGGATCCCAGCTCTCCGGGTCCCAGGCGCGCGAACGCAGGAACGCCTTCGAGCAGTGGTAGAAGACCTCCTCGGTCTCCACCAGCAGGGCCAGCTTCGGGCGGTGGCCGCGCACCGTCATCCGGCCGAAGAACGGCGCCTCCCGCAGGATGCGGGCGCGGCCGTTGACGCGCAGCGTGTCGCCCCGGCCCGGCACCAGGAAGATCAGCCCCACGCGCGGATTGGCCAGGATGTTGCGGAAGCCGTCCATGCGCTTGTTGCCGGGGCGCTCGGGCAGCGCGAGGGTGGTGTCGTCCAGCACCAGGGCCAGGTTGCCGGCCGGGTCGCCCTTGGGGGAGACGTCGCAGGAGCCGTCCGCCGCCGAGGTCGCCACCAGGCAGAGCGGGGAGCGGGCCAGCCACTGCCGGTCCACCTCGTGCAGTGACGCGCGGGCCTTGTTCCGGGTGTGCGCGAGCGGCTCGCCGATGAGCTCCGTGAGCTCCTCCGCGTCGGTGACCTCGGTCAGACCCTCGCCCGGAGACTCGCCGGTCGTCATGGCGCTCCCTTCGGGAGATGTGAGCAGACGCCTGCGACCCTACCCGTGCGGTGTCCGGGCCTCACCGGGTTTCCCGGCCGGCTGCCGCCCGGGCACGGCTGGCGCCCGGGCGGCGGTGGGGACTGCGGGTGCCGCCGCCTCCCCGGCGGAGGTGGGAGGACGGAGGCGGCGGCACCGCCTGCCGGGGGTGGGGACCCCAGCGGGTGAAGAGCCTCAGATCCGGTGTCTGCCCTGGACACGCCGGCGGCGGACGGAGGCGAGCAGTACGGCCGCGCCGGCGGCCATGGCCGCCGCACTGCCGAGGGCCGGCAGGGCCGCGCTGCTCCCGCCACCGGTCGCGGCGAGGCCGGAACCGGCCTCGTCGTGGGGGCGACCGTGGGGTGCCGGGCTGTTTCCGTCGGATCCGTTGCCCTTCTGGTCTGTGGATTCCGGTTCTGTTTCCGGTTGTGTTTCCGGTTCTGGTTCCCGGCCTGCCGGGTCTGCCGCGTCTGCCGGGACCGCCGGGGCCTTCTCGTCCGTACGGCCGGACCGTGCGGCGGCAGCCGGGGCGTGCCCGGCGCTGCCGGTGTCCGACGGGTCGTCCGGCACGGATGCACCGCCGCCGCCGCCCCCGCCGCCACCGCTCCCGCCGGTTCCGCCGCCCCAGCCGCCGAACACGACGTCGGAACAGGAGTAGAACGCCTCGGGGCTGTCGGTCCGCTGCCAGATCGTGTAGATCAGGTGGCGGCCCTGCCGCTCCGGGACGTCCATGGTGAACACATAGGCGCCCTCGGCCGGTTGCGGATCGTCCACCTGGCCGAGCAGTTCCAGGTCCGGCCATCTCAGCGGCTGCGACGGGTCGTAGCCGGGCCGGGTGAGATACACCTCGAAGCCGCCGCGGTGGGGCGCGGTGGCCGTGTAGCGGAAGGTGTGGCTGCCGCCGCGCAGCTCCGTGGCGGGCCAGTCGGCGCGCGCCTGGTCCAGACCCGCGTACTTCTCCCGGCCGGCGCTGCACAGCTTCCCGTCCGGGATCAGCTCCCGGTGCCGGCCGGCCGCGTCGGCCAGGCTGACCTCGTTCCAGTCGTAGAACGCCTGGGTGCCCCCGAGGGCGACGGCGTCCTCGCAGGCCGCTGACCGCGGTGCCTCCGGCCCTTCCACGAAGCAGAGCCGGGCCCGGCTGATCGGGTCGTCCATCGTGCCGTGCGCGGCGCTGGGCGCCGCGGTCACCAGGCCGGCCGCCAGCGGTGCGAACACCACCGTGGCGACCACGCGGGCCTTGTGACGGATGGACATGCGGGCTCTCTCCCGTTCCGTGGACAACGACCGTGCCGCCGCGGGCTCTCGTGGTCCGGACACGCGCGGGGCCGTCGGCCGCCGCCCGCGCCGGAACCGTGAAGTCCGCCCGGCACTCGGCACGTTAGCCCCGTCCAGCGGCCATTTCTGCATGTCGGCAGGGCCGGGACGCAGACTTATGCTGCCTTTAAGGAAGGGCTGAGTGATGGTTAAAGCGCTGCCTGCCGGCCCGCCCCGGCGGGCCGGGCGGACAGCTCACGGGCGCAGCGGAACTCGTCCGCGGCGGGCCGGTAGCCCAGCTTCCGGTTGATCGCCAGCATGGCGCCGTTGCCCGCGTCGTTGCCGGTGAACGCACGGGTGTAGCCGGCCCGGCGGGCCCGGTGCAGCGAGTCGAGTTTGGCCAGCATCCCCAGCCCGCGCCCGCGGTGGGCGCGGCGGGTGCCGGTCATGGCGGAGCCGTAGCGGGAGACCCGGTCGGTCTGCGCCAGGCTGTACGCGGCCACCTCGCCGTCCACCATGACCACCGTGGACAGTTCGTGGTCCAGATCGGGCCGCTCCCAGTCCCGGCGCAGCCAGTCCTCGAAGGACACCGCCTCGAAGGGGACCTCGCCCGGCTCGTCCGCGCAGCACTCCAGATCCGCCTCGTGGAGCGGCCGCAGGTCGCCGGCGAAGGACGCCTTGGTGCGCAGTTCCACCCCGGGCGGCAACGGATCGGGCAGCGGCGGCAGCGCGGCGGCGGCCAGATCCAGGGTCAGGAAGCGGGCCCGGCGCCGCCGCCGGTAGCCGAGGCGCTCGGCGAAGCCGGGAGAACGGCCGTCGTCCGCGACCCAGGTGAACACGGTGTGCGCGCCGAGGCCCGCCAGGTACTCCTCGCCCGCGGCGACCAGGGCCCTACCGGCGCCCCGGCCGCAGTCCTGCGGCCGCACCGCCACATGCAGGAAACCCTGGCCCGGATCGGCGCTCTCGACGTGCAGACCGGCGTCGGCACAGCCGATGATCCGGCCCCGGCCGTCCTCGGCCACCAGCCAGCGCAGCCGGACGGCCGGCGGGGTGCGTTCGGCCTCCCAGGCGATGCCCTCGGCGGTGCAGACCATATGCGGTACGGCGGAGCGGCGGACCCCGGCCGCGTCGCCGGCGTCCGCGGAGCGGAGGGTGCGCACGGTGATCGCCATGCGGGTACGGTACGCGGCACCGCCGCCGGGCGCCGTGTCATTTTCCGCGGTCCGGGCCGGCGGGCACCGCGGTGCGGTGCGGTGTGAGCAGAGGGAGAATCATCAGCGTGAAGATCAGCATTGAGCCCCGGTCCGCGGAGGCGCCGTACGAACAGGTACGGGCCCAGATCGCCGGGCAGGCCCGCAACGGCACGCTGCCCGCCGGCCACCGGCTGCCCACCGTGCGGGCGCTCGCCGCCGAACTCGGCCTGGCGGTGAACACCGTGGCCAAGGCGTACCGGGCCCTGGAGGAGGACGGGGTGATCGAGACCCGGGGCCGGCACGGCACCTTCGTCGCCGCGGCCGGGGACGCGGCGCAGCGGGAGGCGGCGCTGGCCGCGCAGGACTTCGCCCGGCGGGCCCGCCGGCTGGGCCTGGACCGGGAGCAGGCGCTGGCCGCCGCGCGGGACGCCCTGCGGGCCGCCTACGGCGCGGAACCGGAGGGCTGACCAGCACCGGGCGCGCGACAGCCGGGGCAGGGAAGGCGGAACGCCGGGGACCGGGGGAGACGCCGGGAGAGACGCCGGGAGAGGACACCGGCCGCAGGAGGATGTGCGGCCGGCCATCCCCCCACGATGGCCGGCCGCGCCCCCGGCGTCGCGCCGTTTCCGGCGCCGGACCCCGTTCCGTTGTGTCCTTGTCGACATCGACGTTCGCGGGAGCGGAACGGTTCCCCTGCCGGCGGTGGTTGTGCTCCGTTGACCGGCAGGCCGGTTCAGGGCGGCGCCCGGGGTGAGGGCGACGTCACCGGCCGGGACGCCGGCGGGCTGTCCCGTCCGGCTTCGGCGCACCGGCGTGGCCCGCCCGCCCTCGCGTCCGGCGCCCGGCCGTCCGGCCCCGGGGCGCCGGAATCAGCCCGCCCCGCGCCGGATGCTCGCGTCGTACTCGGCCTGCGGGCCGAGCCCGAGGGCGGCCCGCCGGGCGTCCAGATTGGCCGGGTCGGAGACCGGACAGAGGCGGATGCCGCCGCCGTCTCCCGGGTCGTAGTACTGGGTGCCGTAGCGCTGCGGCTCGCCGCGGCTGGTGAGACAGCGGTCGGTGAGGTAGGCCAGGTGGACCGGGTCTGCGTCGCCGGCCACCACGGCGTCGGTCAGCAGCTCCAGGGCCCGGATCTGGAACGCCGGGCCGGCGTGGAGGGCCAGCAGCCAGGCGGCGGTCGCCGCCTCGTGACCGACCAGCGACCGGCCCGGCCAGCCGTGCGCCTCCGTCACCGCCTTCAGCCAGGCGGCGTTCTCGCGGTCGATGCGCCGCAGCTCGTCGCGCGTCTCCTCGGTCCAGCGGTCGTAGGGGATCTGCCGCAGCCGCTGGTCCTCCGCCATCCGGCGCAGCAGTTCGGCCGCCAGCCGCGGATCGCGCGGACGCGGTCCCTTGCGTTCCCGTCCTCCTGCGCCGCCCGCGGAGCCCCGGCCGTCCGCCTCCTGCGCCTCCCACTGCGTCATGCGACCTCCGGTGCGGTGCGTGTTGATGCCGTCCGGTGCGTTCGATCGTGCCCGGCGGCACGGTGCGGCATGCTCGGGGGCATGAGCAATCTCGATCTGCGGCCGGCGCCCCGGCGGTGCGGCGGCGAGGGATGGTCCGGGCCGGTGCGGGAGCTCCAGCGGGGGCGGCAGGTCCCCCTGGGGGAGAGCACGTTGGTGCGCAGGCTGCTGCCGAACCTCGGCCGGCGGATGGTCGGGGCCTGGTGCTTTGTGGACCACTACGGACCGGACGACATCGCCGGGGAGCCCGGCATGCAGGTGCCGCCGCATCCGCACACCGGGCTCCAGACGGTGAGCTGGCTGCACGACGGGGAGGTACTGCACCGGGACAGCCTGGGCAGCGTGCAGACGATCCGGCCGCGCCAGCTCGGCCTGATGACGTCCGGCGGGGCCATCGCCCACTCCGAGGAGTCGCCGCGCGGCCATCCGGCGGTGCTGCACGGTGCCCAGCTCTGGGTCGCCCTGCCCGACGCCCACCGCCACACCGCGCCGGCCTGGGAGTTCCACGCGGAGCTGCCCGTGGTGCGGGGCGGCAACGGGCTGTCCGCCATCGTCCTCCTGGGCACCCTGGACACCGCCGCCTCACCGGGCCGCACCTACTCGCCGCTGGTCGGCGCCGACATCACGCTGCAGGCCGGCACCGACGCCCGCCTGCCGGTGGAGGAGGAGTTCGAGTACGCGGTGCTGACCATGACGGGTGCTCCCGAGGTGGACGGCGTCCCGCTCACCCCGGGCTCCCTGCTCTATCTCGGCACCGGGCGCCGGTCACTCCCGCTGCGCGCCGGCACCGGCGCCTCGCTGATGCTGCTCGGCGGCGTGCCGTTCGAGGAGCGGCTGGTGATGTGGTGGAACTTCGTCGCCCGCACGGCCGAGGAGATCGCGGACGCGCGGCGGGCGTGGACGGCGGGGGAGCGCTTCGGCGAGGTCCGCGGCTATGCCGGGGAGCGGCTGGCCGCGCCCGAGCTGCCGTCGGTGCCGCTGAAGGCCCGGGGCCGCACCCGCGACGCGTAGCGCGGCGGAACCCCGCCCGCGGCCGGGGCGGCGCAGCGGCGGGCGGGAGGGCTCAGAGGTAGAGGCCGGGGCCGGGGTCGGTGGACGGTCCGGCGGGGGACGGGGGGATGCCGCGGCGCAGGGCGTAGAGCTCGGCGAGCGTGGCGCCGTCGCGCGGAACGCCCTCGGCGGTGCCGAGCCAGTCGGCCGCCTCCCGGTGGCTGAGCCGGCCGACCTCCACCCGGGCCAGGCAGCGGCCCGGGCGCACCACTGCCGGGTGCAGCCGCTCCAGGTCCTCGTTGGTGGTGATGCCGACCAGCACATTGCGGCCCTGGCCGAGCAGGCCGTCGGTGAGGTTGAGCAGCCGGGACAGGGCCTGGCCGGCGGCGTCCTTGGCGCCTCCCCGGATGAGCTCGTCGCAGTCCTCCAGCAGCAGCAGGCGCCAGCGTGCCGGGCGTTCGTCGTCCGGGTCCTCGTCGGAGGAGGCGGCGGTCACCGGGTCGTCCTCCTCGCCGATGGCGACGTCCATCAGATAGCCGACGTCGTTGAACAGGCGTTCCGGGTCCAGGACGCAGTCGACCTGGCACCATTCGCGCCAGGCGCGGGCCAGGGTGCGCAGCGCGGAGGTCTTGCCGGTGCCCGGCGGCCCGTGCAGCAGGACCAGACGGCCGGAGATGTCGTCCGGCGAGGTGGCGAGCAGGGTGTCCAGGGCGGTCGCGACCGGGGCGGAGTAGTTGCGGCGTGCGGCGGTCCAGCTCTCCGCGCTGATCTTGCGGGTGGTGCGCACCGAGCCGTGTGCCGGGGAGTAGTGCCAGAAGCCCATGGTGACCTGGGAGGGCTCCTGCCGGGGCTCCTCCTCGGCGCCGTCCACGGCCTGCTTGAGGACCTGTTCCGCGATCTCGTCGGTGGTGGCGACCACGGTCACCTGTGCGCCGAACCGCCAGCGGCGGGACTGTATCGCCCAGTTGTTCCCCGTGGCCAGGACCGTCCGGTCGTCGCTGCCGTGCGCGGTGCGCTGCACCTCGGCGCCCGGCGGCAGCAGGGTGTGGTGGTCCTTGACCTGGCTCAGCCGGCGGCTGCGGGCATAGGGCAGTTCCCCGGACGCGAACCGCGCGATCAGCATGGTGTCGATGACCTCGCCGGGCGAGTTGGGGTCGTTGACGACGAAGCGGAACGGCAGTGTGTCCTCCTGGCGGCCAGTATCGTGGTTCGGGCGCATGAAGCCATGATCGGTCACCGGCGGGCAAGCGCGCACGATAGTTTCCTTGTTGAAAGACGATCGGTCGGTGTTCGTCAACCTCGCGCAGGGGAAGGTGAATCGGAGGACCGGGATACCCATGCGCACGTGTGGGGCGTTAGGGTTACCCTGCCCGCACCGGGTGCCCTTGTACGGGTGGGAGAGTCATGGAGCAGATAACAGCGCGGAGCAGGCCCCGAGTGCCTGCCGTGAACTGCGGGAGCGGAACGTCCGGCTCGCGCCTGGAGCGCCATCTGAGCGTGCTCTCCGGTCCCGCGGCACAGCGGCACGACGCCGAGGACGCCAGCATGCTCATGCGTGAACTGACGACGCATGACCGGCGGACCGGGAAGGAGCGCCGGGGCGCCAAGGTCATGCTGCTGGCGCCGCTGCGCCGGCTCCGCAGGACGCTCTTCGGCGGCCAGGCGTAGGCAGCCGGGCGGCCCGGCGGCAGGCGCACGCACCGCGCGGGCTTCAGGCCGCGGCGGAAGGCCGGCGGCCGCGCCGGGCCGGGCCGCCCGGGCGCACAGCCGCCGGAGACGGACACACGGAGAGCGTCAGTGGGGGGCCGCGTCCACGGTCACCGCAAAGGAGAAACGGTCCCCCCGGTAGTGGATGCGCACCACGTCCACGGCTCGGTCGCGCTCGTCGTAGGCCACCCCCGTGCAGTGCAGGATCGGGCTGAGCAGCGGTACCTGGAGCAGTTGCGCGGTGCGCGGGTCGGCCAGCCGCGCCTGCACGGTGTTGGCGATCCGGGAGACGGTCACCCCGGCCGTGTCCCGCAGAATCCGGGTCATGGGCCAGCGTTCGAGATCGGCCGGGTCGATCCGCTCGGCGATCTCGGGCCGGATGAGGTTCTCCGCCCAGCTCGTCGGGTCGCCGGTCTCCGGGTCGTGGCGCAGCCGCCGGTAGCCCGCGGCCTCGCTGAGGTCCGGGAAGTAGGCGGCCAGTTCGGGCGGGACCGGCGTGGGCCCGTGGTCCAGCACGGTGGTGAGGTCGCCGGACTGCTGGGCCACGATGGCGTCCACCGACCCCAGCAGCCGCACCGGCGCCCCGCCCCGTGCGTCCGGTTCGATGAAGGTGCCCCGCCGCCGGTGCCTGCTGATCAGCCCCTCGGTCTCCAGCTCCTTGAGCGCCTGCCGCATGGTGAGGACGCTGACTCCGTAGTGCTCGGCGAGCTGCTCCTCGGTGGGCAGGCGCAGCGGGGCCCCGGCGGCGCGGCCGAGTATGGAGGCGCGCAACGACTGCGACACCTGGTACCAGAGCGGGAGTTTCCGGTTCAGCTCCAGCGAGTCGGGGGCGAAAACGGTCACGGCGGGGCCTCCGGGAGGTGCGCGCGCTGAGCGGTGCCAGCAGGTCCTACAGTCGGAAATTCCGTTCAAGACCCTGCCATACGTCGTCGTATCCCTGCTGCAGATGTCCAGCGGCAAGGGCCTGTGCGGTGAGGGTGACCGGCCAGCGGGTCTCGAACATGAAGGCGAGGCCGTCCTCGGTCTTCTGGGGGCGCAGTTCGGCGGCGGACGCCCGGTCGAAGGTCTCCCGGTCCGGCCCGTGCGCGGACATCATGTTGTGCAGCGAGCCGCCGCCCGGCAGGAAGCCCTCCGCCTTGGCGTCGTAGGCGCCCTCGATCAGGCCCATGTACTCGCTCATCACGTTGCGGTGGAAGTAGGGCGGCCGGAAGGTGTCCTCGCCGACCAGCCAGCGGGGGGCGAAGACCACGAAGTCGGCGTTGGCCAGCCCGGGGGTGTCGGTGCCGGAGGTGAGCACCGTGAACAGCGACGGGTCCGGGTGGTCGTAGCTGATGGTGCCCAGCACGTTGAACCGGCGCAGGTCGTACAGGTAGGGGACATGGCTGCCGTGCCAGGCGACCACGTCGAGCGGTGAGTGGTCGTAGACCGCGGCCCACAGATTGCCGCAGAACTTGTTGATCACCTCCACCGGCCGGTCCGGGTTCTCGTCGTAGGCGGCGGTGGGCGCCAGGAAGTCCCGGGGGCTGGCCAGGCCGTTGGCGCCGATCGGGCCGAGCTCGGGCAGGTCGAACGGGGCGCCGTAGTTCTCGCAGACATAGCCGCGCACCGGGCCGCCCTCCGGCAGCTCGACGCGGAACCGGACCCCGCGCGGGATCAGCGCGATGTGGCCGGGCGCGGCGCGCAGCGGCCCGAACTCGGTCTGCAGCAGCAGGGTGCCCCGCTCGGGGACGATCAGCAGTTCGCCGTCGGAGTCGCTGAACACCCGGTCGGTCATGGAGGCACCCGCCCGGTACAGGTGGATGGCGATGCCGGTGCGCTGCCGCGCGTCCCCGTTGCCGCCCAGGGTCCACAGGCCGGAGACGAAATCGGTGTCCGGGGACGGGTCGGGCAGCGGGTCCCAGCGCAGCCGGTTGGGGTCGGGCACGGTCTCGTCGAACGGTGTGCCGCGCAGTCCGCCGTTGCCGGTGCGGGTGAAGCGCGGGTGGGCGGCCGAGGGCCGCATCCGGTAGAGCCAGGAGCGGCGGTTGGCGGCCCGGGGCTGGGTGAACGCGGTGCCGCTGAGCTGCTCGGCGTACAGGCCCAGGGGTGCGCGCTGGGGAGAGTTGCGGCCCACCGGAAGCGCGCCGGGCACGGCCTCGCTGCTGTGCTCGTTGCCGAACCCCGGCGAGTAGGCCGGCTTCACCGCGGCACCGCCGGGCGTCGCGCCCGGCCCGCCGGTCATCCCATGGCTGCCCATCGCATGGCTCCTTCGCTGCCCCTGCCCCCACCGGATTCCTTCACCAGACCATAGGAATGCGGAACGCGGGAAGTCAACGACCCTGCCTCGGCCGGGTGGACGGAGATCTCGGCGCAGGGGCTTCCCAAAGCTGAACATTGCTCTACTCTTCGCGCATGCCTGTCCTCCCGAAGCGTCTGCGCACCCTGCTCCCGGGCCCCCGCACGGCCGTTGTCCTCGCCGCCCTCGCCGCCGTGCTGCTCGGCGCGGCCCCCGCGCAGGCGCACGAGGAACGCGAGGTCGACTTCCCGGACGGCTCGCACGGCGTGCCCGAGTACCGCGACACCGGACCCGATCTGCTGGTCTGCAAGACCGACAGCGGCGACTTCGCCCGCCGCATCGCCGGCTTCCCCGAGGAACTGCGCCGGCGGAACGAGGAACTCTTCGCCGCCTGCCGGGCCGACGGCCACCGCCATCTCCAGGACGCGGTGAACGCCGTGGACCGGCCCGGCATGACCATCGCCGTGCTGCCCGGCGAATACCGCGAGGAGCCCTACCGCGCCGAGCCGGAGGGCGAGTGCGCGCGACTGGACGCCCCCTGGTCCCGCTTCGGCGTCACCGACTACCAGGTGCTCAGCTGGGAACAGCAGCTCGCCTGCCCGCACAACCAGAACCTGGTCGCCGTGCTCGGCATCCGGGACCTCCAGATAGAAGGCACCGGCGCCGGACCCGAGGACGTGGTGCTGGACGCCGGCTTCAGCAAGCTCAACGCCCTGCGCGCCGACCAGGCCGACGGCATCTACCTGCGCAACTTCACCGTCCAGCAGACCCTGTTCAACGCGGTGTACGTGCTCGCCACGGATGGCTTCGTGATCGACCGGATGCTCGGCCGGTGGAACGAGGAGTACGGCTTCCTCACCTTCGCCAGCGACAACGGTCTCTACACCGACTGCGAGGCGTACGGCAACGGCGACTCCGGCATCTACCCCGGCAGCGCCTCGGACATCAACGGGGACGTGGACGGCCACGACGTGGAGCGGTACGCCGTCGAGATCACCGGCTGCCGCTCGCACCACAACATGGTGGGCTACTCCGGCACGGCCGGAAACTCGGTCTGGGTCCACGGCAACGAGTTCGACCACAACCAGGCCGGCGCCTCCATGGACAGCGCCTTCCCCGATCACCCGGGGCTGCCGCAGAACCACGCCCTGTTCGAGAACAACCTGATCCACGACAACAACCAGAACTACTACCGCCACGTCAAGGACGGCACCTGCGCCAAGCCGGTCGCCGAGCGCGGCTACCAGGACGGCGTGGTCTGCCCGGCCGTCTCCATGCCCCCCGGCAGCGGCATCATCACGGCCGGCGGCAACTGGAACCTCTTCCGCGAGAACCACCTGTGGGGCCACCAGCGGGCCGCCTTCTACCTCACCTCGGTGCCCGCCTTCATCCGGGAGGAGAGCGAGCTCGGCAAGCAGACCGACACCTCGCACCACAACCGCTACACGGACAATGTGCTCGGCCGCACCCCCGAGGGCGAGTCCCGGCCCAACAAGCTGGACGTGTGGTGGGACGGGCAGGGCCGCGGCAACTGCTGGCAGGGCGACACCGGCGCCAGCAACCCCCCGGTGCTGCCCGCGTGCGGCCCCGCACCCGGCGAGGTCTCCGGCCCCGGCTCGCACCGGCTGATCGGCGAACCGGTGAAGATGGCGCAGCAGCTGGTGTGCGCCGACTACGACATCGGCGAGGCGCGCGTGCCGGGCGGCTGCGACTGGTACGGCGCACGCGGCCTCGCCCGGGTGGAGGTGCAGCTGTCCGCGGTGATCGCGGTGGTGCTGGGGCTGGTCGGCGGGCTGCTGTGGTGGCGCCGGCTGCGCACCGACACCACCGCCACCGTGGCCGCCGGGCTGGGCGCGGCCGGTCTGCTGCTGGACGTCGTCGGCTCGGCCTCCTCCTACGCGCACACCCCGGTGGTGCCGGTGGCGCTGCTGCTCACCGGGCTGTGGTGGCTGGGCACCGGCCTGGCGCTGCGCGGTGTCCGGCCCGGGTTCGCCTGGACCACGGTGGCGCTGGGCGGACTGACCCTGCTGGACGCGGTCGACAAATCGATGTGGCTGATCCCGTACCTGCCGGTCAGCCCGGCCTGGCTGCGCGGCCTGCTCGCTCTGGTCTGGGTCGTCTGGGCGGTCACCGTGGCGGCCCGCCGCGACCGGCCGGCCCCGGCGGCGGGCGGCCCGGCACCGG